>NZ_QRHU01000001.1:0-532 GCF_003470945.1 Collinsella sp. AM23-17
TTGGTGCGCAGGAAGGGCTCCGGGTCGGCGATGGAGTTGTCGTTGTGGCTCTCGGCGGCGTAGTGCACGATCGCGTCGTGGCCGGGGACGAGCCTATCCAGCAGCTCGGAGTCGCAGATGTCGCCCACCACGAGCTCGACGCGGTCGGCGGGAAGGCCCGCGATGTTCTCGGGGTTGCCGGCGTAGGTCAGCTTGTCCAGGACGGTGACGTGCACGTCGGGGTGGTTGTTCACGACGTGGTGCACGAAGTTGCTGCCGATGAAGCCGCAGCCGCCCGTGACGATGATGTTCCTGGGCTCGAAGAGCTCTTCAGACATATCTGTATCTCCCATTGAATCGTTTAGTACTCGCGCGGGCTGTTGACGATCTCGCCGGCGGCGACCTTCTTCAGGTGCTGGCCGTAGACCGACTTGCCGTAGGCCGCGGCCGCCTCCTCCAGCTCGGCGGTCGTGATCCAGCCGTTCTCCCAGGCGATCTCCTCGGGGACCGAGACCGGTAGGTCCTGGGAGTGCTCGACGGCGCGGACGAACTC
>NZ_QRHU01000001.1:542-187916 GCF_003470945.1 Collinsella sp. AM23-17
CGAGACCGGTAGGTCCTGGGAGTGCTCGACGGCGCGGACGAACTCCGCCGCCTCGTGGAGCGACTCCATGGTGCCGGTGTCCAGCCACGCGTAGCCGCGGCCGAGGGTGACCACGGACAGCGCCCCCTCCTCCAGGTACATCTGGTTGAGCGTGGTGATCTCCAGCTCGCCGCGTGCGGAGGGCTTCACCTCGGCGGCGCGGGAGGACACGTCGCCCGGGTAGAAGTACAGGCCGGTGACGGCGTAGGAGCTCTTGGGGCACTCGGGCTTCTCCTCGATGGAGACGGCCCTCCCCTCGCCGTCGAACTCCACGACGCCGAAGCGCTCGGGGTCGTCCACGTGGTAGCCGAAGACCGTGGCGCGGCCCGACTCGGCGTTCTGGACGGCGCGCGTCAGGTGGCGCGACAGGCCGTTGCCGTAGAAGATGTTGTCGCCCAGCACGAGCGCGCAGGGCTCGCCGCCGATGAACTCCTCGCCGATGGTGAAGGCCTGCGCCAGGCCGTCCGGCGAGGGCTGCTCGGCGTAGGAGAGGTTCACGCCGAAGCGCGAGCCGTCGCCCAGCAGGCGCTGGAAGTTGGGCAGGTCGGTCGGCGTGGAGATGACCAGGATGTCCTTGATGCCCGCCAGCATGAGCGTGGACAGCGGGTAGTAGATCATGGGCTTGTCGTAGACCGGCAGCAGCTGCTTGGAGGTCACGAGAGTGAGCGGGTACAGTCGCGTGCCGGACCCGCCCGCGAGGATGATGCCTTTCATTTAATCTGTCCTCTACAATCGAAATGCGCTTTAGATCGAGTGATAAATAAGACTTGGGTATCCTATTTTGCTAAACCCCCTCATTCTTAACGAAATAGGCAAGGTAATGACTGCGGAATATGGCTACCTGAATTGCCCCTTCCATTTTTCAATGCTCGACCAAGGGAGATTGATTCCGGTTATTTCAGGTTGGTTAATCCAATCAGCCATTTTGAGTAAAAAGTCATCTTCTCGTTCGAAAACAGGAAGTCCGGTATCTTCACCGATGATCGCGTGCCAAATGTTGGTAATGGACTCACTTTGCTTTAACGCTATGAAAAGCGCCAGTATCGAAAATCAATTTATAATCCCACAATGATGTGAATTCGTTCGGGCAAATAACGACCGCAAAGTGATACAAGCGAATAAGATCCGGCAAGAGTTAGCGCCCAAACAGCAAATGTCGAAACACCAAGTGGAATGACGAATAATCCAAGCAGTTTCCAAACGGCCTTGAGAACAAGTATATGGCAGAGGTAGATTCCAAAAGAGGCGTTCCCAAGGTCAACAAGCAAAGTAGAAGATAATCGCGACTTGAATGATCCCGGAACCGCCATAAGAAGCGCGATCACAGCTAAAGAGGTCGCGGCAGAACCGAGCTTAAGCTGAGTTGTGGCCATATTGAAATCGCCAGTCAAATACCACCAGAAGCCTGCGACCTCCTGAATTATTAAAAATATAAAGAGCACTGCAACAAGCTGAGTGGTTCGTCCTTCAATGAGCGCAGCCCAACGCCTCCAGTCGAGACCGAAAACATAAAAGATGAGCCACATGGGGCAGAAAACCTGTATTAGAGGCAATGCGATACCGGCAACGGCAGCGAGCTCCCTTAGAAGCAAGCAAGCCGGTGTCACACAATAGACAAAGAACCTATACCGTGAAAGGAGCCTGAACAGTACCGGAGTAAGCAGCACAAGCTGTGAATGGACCAATAGATAGTACATCTGAGCCGATACGGAGCCCACGGCGAACGCCAGAAACCCAGACGCCCATGAAGGGCGGGAAACGCCGCAAGATAGATAACGCTCCAGAACGCATAAGGTCCGGCAACCTTGCTAATGCGGCGTCGAAGACCCCCCCGCATTAAATTTGCGCTCGTCGGTAAGAACACCGGATAAAAACAAGAACAACGCAACAGAAAAGTTGAGGAATGGGCGAATGGCGACCGACGCGGCACATTGAGGAAGACAGTGGATAAGCACCACTGCGGAAATCGCAAGCCCACGAAGAGCTTGAAGGTAGCGATCCTTGGCCATCTAGGCTCTCCTTCCAACGAGTCTCTTTAGTCGTCGTTTAATACCACCAAGCTTGCCGCGGACACGCTGCCAGAGAGTGGGACGGAAATCCCACTTGTCCATGAGATCTGGGATGGAAAGCCCGGCAGACACGTCGTTCAAGAACTCGTCGCGCTTTGGATAAGGCGTGACAGAATGGACGAGGCTAGGGTTGCCCGCGATTACCCCATCAAGCGTCGCCGGACCGTTTGCAGTAAGCCCAGAAATAGCCTCGAATGCCCGCACGCCCTTCTCGGTATTGCATAGGACGGCAGATACGCCCTTGGAGTTGTCGACCTCGGGATGGGTATTCTGGAACCCCCAGAAATCACCGAGCGTGATATCGGCGCCGCTGGAGCGCTTTGCTGGACATGCCAGACAGGACGAACGAAGGCTCGCATTGGCCAGAAACGCTTTCATGTACCAGTCTTTGCCGAATATCTGGGACTCGGTGTCCCCGGTGTTGTCTTTCTCCGCTATGTGCTTGTACATAGCGGAGAAAGACAACCATCCGGTTGTCTTACTCCGCATATTGACGTCGCAGACGTCCGACCCGAAGGCCTCACCACGGTAGTCGACCCAGCGCGACCAGAGCTCTGGAGACGGAACACCGTGGCAGATGACGTCGACGCCGAGGAAGAGGTCAGAGTCGGCGAGTTTCCCCAGGTATGAGCGCATGCCAGCCACCTGGCATGCAGTACCGGCAAAGAGCGCCGGCCTGCCTTCACGCAGGGCAGCGCGGACGCCCTCGAAGACGCCGCGGCCAACCGCGCTCTGAACGTATTTCGAGCGCATAACGGCGCCGAGCGCCGGCCTGTCCTCCACGAGCACGTGACGAAGCTCGCGGCAACCGTCCGTCCACGCGGCGCCCGCCACAACACCGCCGCGCGAGAGAGCGTCACCGGCGAGTAGACCGAACACGCCGCCCGACGACGATCTATCGAGCAAGCCGACGTCATGAGCCTTCGCCCAGAGGGCGAACTCGCACCCGTCCTCCCCAGGGGCGTTGAGCGCCGGGCATACGGCGTCGCACGCCCCGCAGCCTACGCACCCGGAGGCGTCGACGGTGGGGTGTAGGAAGCCACAATCATCGGGTTCCATGGAGATGCATGACTTGGGGCAGCGGGCAGCGCACGCGCCGCAGCCGCAGCAACGGTCGCCAAGCGAGACGACCCTCGGGGATTTCTCGGAATCATTCATGATGGACCCTATCTAAGGAACGGGAGACGAGAGACGACCGCGATACGTTCGTCCTTCGTTAGGACGGCGAGCCAAAGGGCTATGGCGAAAAGCGCGCTGTAAACGGCGCCCCACTCGAGGAACGCGGGCCATCCGTTGACGGGCAGGACCGCCGTGCCAGCGAGGCAGGCGACGGTGACGGCAGCCCAGGCGAGCAGCACCGGCAGGTTCCGCTTCCAGAAAAAGAGCATGTCGAGACCGACCCGCTTCTGGTAGTACCAGTTCATCCACAGTCCGTTGCCGAGCACGATGCTGACGACATAGGCGATCGCGGGGGCCCACGGCCCCAGCGCCGGGGCGGCCGCGGCGGTGAAGGCAACGTTCCCGACCGCCATCGCAAGGTAGACGAGACTCCTGGCGTGGTGCATGTTCTTGGCCCTCTGGATCTCGATGCCGACGTTCTGACAGAGGGGCACCATGACGGGTAGCGTCATGGCGAGCACGAGCCAGTAGGCCTCGGCGAAGCCCGGGCCCGCCCACCTCGTCACGAAAAACTTCCCGAGAATAGCGAAACCTCCGTACACCCAGCAAAACAGTACCATCTGGTAGCGGCCCACGCGCGTCATAAGGCGAGTGAGCTCGGCGTTGTCGTCCGAGGTGGCGACGATGCGGTTGACCTTCGGAATGAAGACGTTCGACATCGTGGTGGAGAGCGAGTAGAAGACCTGGCGGATGTTCACGGCCACCGCGAACAGAGATACCGCAGTCGCGCCCGAGATGGCCCCCAGCATGATGTTGGGCACGCTCTGATTGACCATCTCGCAGACCTGGTTACCGAAGATCCAGGCACTGAAGGCGGCGATGCCGCGCATGACGCCCCAGTCGGCACCCCTGAGCTCGAAGCGCATGCCCAGCACGACGATGGCGTAGCGCGCGTTGAGGGCGAGCAGGACGAGGTTCACCGCGAGCTGTGCTAGGGCAACGCCCACGGGCCCCATACCGGCGGCCAGCAGGGCCCAGGCGCACAGCGGCGTCGCAAGCGTGGTGACGAGCTGCCTGGTCTGCTGGTAGACGAAGCGCTCGTGCGCCGTGATGTAGGAATTGAACACGACGGTGAACAACGTCGAGGCGACGTTGAGCGTCATGATGGCGAGCAGCTCCCGGGCGAGCGAGACCTGCGCCTCGGTGAACCCGGCCGAGAACACCGCGCCGGCGTTTGCGGAGAAGCCCATGCCGAGGGCGACCGCCGCGGCTGTGACGGCGACGTAAAGCGTGAGGTACATGCCGTTCAGGTGCCGGATGTCGCGCTCGCCGCCGTGCGCCACCGTCTGCGTGTAGAAGCGCACGTAGGCCTCGGAGAAGCCGAAGGACAGGAGCGTCAGCGAGAAGACAAAGGAGTTCGAGCTCTGGAAGACGCCGTAGTCCGCCTGCCCCACGTAGGACAGTAGCATCGGCGTGTAGACGAGGTTGACGAGGTTCTTTGCGAGGATGTTGGCGTAGCCGAGGAGGGCGCCCGCCTTACGCTGGCTAGCCACGGGCGGCCTCCGAGGGAATGCTCAATCCACATCTATCGAGGAATTCAACAACGATCTTCCTCTGAGCTGCCAACCTGTCATACGCCTTTGAATAGTCACTCTCGAGCAGTTCCGAATTACATACGGAAAGAATTGACCGCTCAACGAAAGAAACACCCAGCTCGCTGGCTAGCGTGTCGAATCGGCTGCTCATGTCTGGACCAGTGGACTCACGAGGGCAATAAATCAGCGGCTTCCCGAACAAGATCGAGAAAATTGATCCGTGATATGAATCTGTCGCTACAAGCTTTGCGTGACGGACGGCATAGAGGAACTCTGAAGGCCCGAGGGCGTAGTAGCGCGCATCCCCTAGTAAATCGACCCTCTTGCAGCTAAGTGAATCACAGATTTCGGCAACCCTCTCTTCGTAAGCTGCACTCCCGAGGAAGTACGTCAATACATAATCATTTGGAAGCCCGCAGTGCGGCTCTTTTTCATACCTTTCCCACCAGGAGCCGTCAAACATCAGTGTTGGGTCAATCAACACCTCGGCCTTTAAGCCGTACAGACTGTTTATAAGCTCGGCGCTCTTCTGCTCACGAACGGACAGCCTATCAAACCCGTCGAAATAGCCGTGGAACAGCTCACGCTTCTCCTCGGGAATCGTCGGAGCTGCCAAGCTTGGCGAAAAAGCAATGCGCTTTTCTCTTGGCGAAAACGTGAGAAACATAGTGGAGTTAGCGTCAGGGGAATACGGAGACCAAACTTGGTCGCTCCCAGCAACGAAAAAGTCATAGGATTTAATGTCACGTGGAGGGTTGGAATCAGATATAACCTCCCGGCTAAAGGAAATGTTACGGGAATTGAAATCCTCAAACGAACGATGCCTCTGGATGTGGGCAACGGCAAGCCCCTTTGGAATGAGCGAAGCCAAAGACTTGAGCTTGTATTTGGCAGATCTCGAGTCCTTCTGTCTGAACGTAAGGACATCTGCACCCGAGAGTTTGAGAGTTTCTTGGACAGCAAGGTTCTGGAGCCTCTGCCCATAGTTGTCCCCATGCGTAAATGTGGAAATGCCTATTTTCATGTTCAAACCTGTTCTTCGTCTCTATCAATAATCAAATAGTCTGCAGCCGAGGAATTCCACGACCAAGCCAGCGCTCCACAGAGCAGCAGTAGGCACAAGCAGCAGTTCACCCTTGTAAAGCACTGCGTATACAGAAAGGTAATAAGAATTGTTAGCAAAAGGAGCAAACGAACAATCCGGCCATTAGATCCTTTTTCCTGCTCCATAAACTCACTAACCACGGAGTGGAAAAACGCTACATACGCTGCCGTCTCCCAAACCCCCATGAGAATCAAGAAAGACCCCATATCCGCTTGACCAAAGTGGTTAAACGACATGAACCCGGACGCGTAGAAGCTTGAGGCTCCAAGACCCTCTCCGAGACTCCATGTAGCCGGTCTCAAGAGAGCGAAGCCGATGATAGCAATCCTCTCGTTACTGCCGTCGGCAGCAGTACCGACGGAAGCTGAACTGCCAACCATATCGAACAGACCAAACACTTGCGTATCCACGAGGATCTGGAACGCAGGCACCAAGGCGTATGCAATTGTCAGGATAAAATACAAGGCGACAAGCCAAAAGAAGGGACCCGAAACATCCGCTTCTCCTCTCATGACTGAAATAAGCCAGAACATCACTAAAACGAGAGGAAGGATTATGAAGAGCGCCTTATTATCGTTGAGTGTCGCAAGATAGAAGGACAGGACGATAAGGCAGACGTTGTAAGCGATGGCAAGGGATGGCCAGAGAGGACCCCGAAGCCTCCTAATCCAGACGAAGTTGTAGAGCACGACGAATGAAGTGTAAAGGGCCACCGCATGGACGGACGCATAAGAGAACAGGCCGGAGATATTGTCCTCGAAGTAACTGATGTCGTTCGTTGTCGCAGCGATCATCCCATGGGTAGAGTACTGGATAAACATGATCGCCATATTGAGAAGCAATATGGCGTTGAAGACCGGAAAACCTGCATCAAAGAGTCCAAGAAGAAAATCCCTCTTGTTAGTGACCAAAAGAAAGAAGTAAAGCGTATAGACAAACGGGTAGAGGAGCAGCAAAATATTCGCCCTAAACGTTTCCATATTGCCACCCAAGAGGGCACCAGACAGCCACCCTGCAACGGTAATCAGCCCAAGTAGTAGCGCTCTACCGCTATATTTCCATCCGGAGAAGAGCGCCCTCACGCAAATCATGCCGGTAATTACCCAGTTGAGGTATCGCCCCAGACCATAGTACTCAAGGAAGAAAACCTGCGCCAAGATACCTATAACGATCGTCGCATCCGCCAGGTCACCCATGCAAACGGTTAGAACGCCTTGCTTATTAGGGAGATACCAACGACCTCTTCGACCAGCCCGCTCCTCCGCTTTATTTATAACGAGCCTCGCATGCCTATGATCTTGCATTGAGTACCTCCAGCAGCACACGTTCAATCAGCCTCGTGTGCATGTGAACTCCCGTGTTGAGACCTACCGAGGAGCATGGAAGCAGGTCTACGATCTCATCTGAATCGACAAGATCGAGCGGACCAGGCTTTCCGCTCCTGAAACGATTGACCTCCCTGATAAGCCGGCTCTTATCCCTAAACAGCCCGATTAGCTCCTCCTCGTTATTCAGCACCAAACCGGACCCATGCTCAACGACAAAGTCGGCGACATTGCCTGCACATGCACTCGAAATCGTATAAGCGTTTGCGGAGTAAGATTCCATACAGGTGTAGCTATAGGTCTCTGGCCAAGATGGCCACATGACAACGATGGCAATCTCGCACTCCCTGAGAGAGTCGGTCATGGCATTTGGGTGCTTCTCATCAAATTCGACAAACCGCTTGTTCATCCCTGGATACATATCGTTCGAGCTGTTGAAGACGAAGAACTCGTACTCTTGTTCATCGACCGCAGATACGAGGCGAAGCCAGGTCTCCCAGCCCTTTGTCTTCCTCGGCATCCCCAGAAAGGCAACCCTGATGCGCTCCCCTGCGTTCAGAGGACGTCTGTTGCCCAGATACTCTCCAAGCAGCTTTTGGTGCGGTATTACATCAACAAGGCCCTCGTATTGGGGCCTGAATGAGAGAAACCGATTCTTCGTATAGGTCGAAGGTGCAACAAAACGGAGATTTTTGATGGAGTCAAACAGCCCTTGGATCTTCGACTCCACACGAAGGCTGTTACTGAAGTGGGGGCATTTCTCGCAGGGAGCGTCGCCGAGCCTTGAGCTGTCACAAAAGCCGCTCCTATTTTGGAGGTTATAGCTTGTACAACACAGGTAATAGTCGTGGAGAAAGGCCCTGACCGGTGTTTTGCCTGTAACTTTTAGCAGTTCGGAGACTTTCTCAAGGCTCACGTACAGAAGGTGGTGGATATGAAGCTCAAGAAGGCTGAAGCCGCTTTTTTGCCAGCTGCAAAGGGCCTCGCACACCTGGGCAATACTGAAAACACCAGCCTCCACCCCGTCGACCGTAACCCCGAATTCGCAAAATAGCATCTGGTCGTCCCTGAACAGGGTCTTCTTAACCGAGTGGAGATAGACGTAACTTATGCCGTGCGACGCCATGGCCTGCTGACTCGCCATAATAGCCTTTGGGGTGCCGGTCTTGTCCTTGAGATAGTCGCAAAAGGCAAGCGCTAGGACGTACCCACTATTGTGCGGTTTGGGGATGCTTTTACTCATATCATCGCTTCCCAAACAAGAGGAGAGATCTATTGAAAAGGCCCTCTTGTAGACTGCCGAAATTCAGCCTCGAAGAGAAAGAAACCCTGCACCTAGCCATGAAAGAAGCGTCCATTTTCGATACCAACTCTCCAAGAGCACGCTCTGGAGGAAGAATGCAGTCGGAATAAGTTGAAAGAAGTCCAGTAACTTGCTTTGCAAGAGTAATCTCTCGCGGATGACAAAAACTATTGATTTTCTCAATCACTTTAGATGGTAAATCAGTACTCACACCGACCACATTACGACCATGCTGGCGATATCCCATATGAGGAGAAGCATCGAAAACAATCCGATAACCCAGCAGCACGCATAGATTAGCTATCAGCTTATCATGCATGATGACGGGATGGGGCAGCTCATGCAAGCAAACAACTTCCCAAATACGCCTATCAAATACTTGCGTACATCCCATAGGTGACCCAATGCAAAGCTGGTTGAGAGGGTCGTTATCTCGATAAGATATGCACCTTTGTTGCCCATAGGTTAACCGGCCCATCTCATTACCAGCTGAATCTACAAGTCTTGAATTGCAATGATAAAGAGCCAAATTCTCCTGCTTCTTAAGCTGTTTAATCGCAGTTATCAGTTTATCGCTATCCCAAATATCATCTTGGTCGGAAAACGCATAGTAATCAGCTTCGGGAGCATTCCGCAACAACGTCAAAAACCCTAAAGCAGGTCCTAGGTTTTCTCCTGTTAACAAAGTCAGACTGCCCTCATCTGCATAGCGCTGCAGAAGATCACGAGTACCATCAGATGACCCGTCATCACGGACAAAAAGACGTACGTCAACTTCAGCCTGCGAGAGAATGCTGTCAATTTGTTCTGAAATAAATGGGATGCCGTTGTATGACGCCATTAATACGACGCACTTTGGCACCTTGGAATTACTCAACATTTGGATTACCTTATCATTAATGCCTAAAGCAAACGCTCTCGATGTGTTAACCCCTGAGCAAACCCAGTGCAAGCAGTATATCCTTGACCAAGTACTTGGCGCAGTCTTTTGGCCTCGCCCTGAGAACGAGTCGGTTAACCCGTACCCCGTTACGAAAGCCGTCCATAAAGGTATTTCTTTCTATAGGCTTCGTCGAAGGAAGTTGAAGCTGTTCGTTGTTGGCCACAGCTAGACCAGGATCAACCGGCAAAAGCTCAAGGTCCGTCATTTCTAACAGTTCTCGACCCTTGTCTGTCTGCACAAGTGCGAGGGATATCCCGTTCGCGACCTCATCAGAAAGCTCGCTACCCCATGAATCGCCAAGCGTAATATCGGAGACACGATCACCCTTGGCGTAGCGGCAGGAGTAGCAGCCTTCCGTATACGGTAAACCCGAAAGGAAAGCAATCGAGTAGCGATCGCGGACACCCGTCCTACCCACAGTTTCAGCTCCGCGATAGCGGAGCTGATACTGGACTTTCTTTCGAAAGTCCAGTATCAGCTCATTAGACAGGTTGTTACCTGTCTCTTCCAAGAATCGGCTCAGGACCTTGGGGGACGGTGAACCATGACAGATAAGGTCGATGGTGTAAAGGGAATCGGCTAAACGGCTTCCAACGAAGTTACGCATCGCAGCAACCTGACAAGGAAGACCGATAAAGAGAACCCTTTGACCACCTTGCAGGGCCTCCCTAACCTCGCGGTACGCACCAAGCGGATTGCTTTTGACGTATTTGGAGCCTTGGGCCCTCCTCAAGTAATCCGCATCAGAAGTGAGGTGGAACCGGAACTCACCGCCCTCCTGTGCACATGAACACACTAATCCATTTGACGCCACAAACGCCTCCGAGATGGCCGTAGCCAGACCCCCGGACGAAGATGACATTCTGAGCGATGTATCTTTCGCCCACCCCTGTAGCCACTCGAGAGGACGCAACGAAGATGGGGATACCATCTGGGGACACGTTTTCTCGCACAGTCCACATCCCACGCACCTTGTAGGATCAATACGGGCGTTATACGCCTCAATCGTATCCTCAATGGCAATCGCTCCATGTCGGCATGAATCGACGCAGGCCATACAGCCAGCGCACATATCCTTCTTGCATACCGTCCTAGTGCCAACGTTTGACAATGCCCTACTCCTCAATCATGCTCTTGAGCTGCGCTAGGGACTTCTCCCTCTCCGCACCCATCACATCGTTGACCCGACCAAAGTCAATCTGCTTGGATGCTAACTCGACATCATCTAGATTCTGAAGCACTCTGTCCGTGAGGTCCGTGAGTCGCAGAATACTCACGTTCCTGCTCGAGGTTCCGTTCTTGGGCAGCACTTCTACCAGCGGCGTATTGAGATTTATGGCAAAAGCCGTACCGTGGAACGAGTCCGTGACTAGGCATGCTGCGTTGTCGACATACGAGAGAAACTCAGCAAGCGTCGGCAGCCACTTGAACTTGCCCTCGCGTGAGGCCTGGTGCAGGCTTGCGGAGATCCGTATCAGGGGCAAGCCAAGCTTTTTGGCAACCTTCACGGCGTACTGCCCCACCGTCGGGTCGCTGTGAATCTGGTAGACGAGGACGTATTCGCCCTTCGGAGCAGGTGCCGCCATCCTTCTCCACGCCTCGCCATCAAGCAGCAGCGTGGGATCGACAACCTGTCCGGCCTCTATGCCCCACGAGGCAAGCTGCTCGCGCGCGGCATCCTCGCGTACGAACACGGCCTCATATGCTCGAAGGTCCTCGAGAAACCTGGGGCGCACGCTATCCGGGATATTCTTCTTACCAAAGCTTGCCGCATATGAGATGCGCCTTGCGCCCTCGGGAGCAAACTCAAGCGCGTATGACAGGTCGTATGCGCCCGAGCTGATGGGACCCCACACCTGATCGCTTCCAGTCATATAGACATCGGCCTTGGGCGGATTAGCCTTCAGCTCCTCCAGAGATGCATAGTGAGGGCTCATCTTAAGCAGCTGGGAACGCTCACGCGCAAACCGCTTGCCCGCCACCCTTGTCTCAGGCTCCATCAGAAGTCTGTAGACAGACTTCTTCAACGGGTTCCCGTTCCAGGACGGCTTTGTCGAAAGAAGCGTCCTCACCTGCTGGGATACGTCCTCACAAGCAGGTACATAGTCCATAATCTCGAACTCATGCCCCAAGCTCTCTACCGCTCGTTGTGTCGCATATGCCTGGAGCAGGGAGCCATAATTAGAGATTGCGTGCCTGGTTATGCAGGATACTTTCACGTGTTTCC
Source organism: Collinsella sp. AM23-17 (assembly GCF_003470945.1). Classification (NCBI taxonomy): domain Bacteria; kingdom Bacillati; phylum Actinomycetota; class Coriobacteriia; order Coriobacteriales; family Coriobacteriaceae; genus Collinsella; species Collinsella sp. AM23-17. The sequence goes on from NZ_QRHU01000001.1 coordinate 12,268, forward strand.
TCCGATTGATATCGAGCAACCGCTATTTCTGAATTTTTGCATTCGATTTTTCCACCCGGCTGCACTACAGCGCCTCCTCAGTCTCGTACACGTGCGCGTCGGCTCGGCTTGCGTCGGAAAGGCCGTCGTTGATCGCGGCGTGCATGTCGCAGGTGGAAAGAGCGTCCAGCTCCTCCTTCGTCACCTTGCCCGACTCGTAGTCGCGCACGATGGGGAGCTCGTGCATGTCGAACTTCTTGCCGGGCTTGAGCTTGTGCGCCAGCACCCACGACGCGGGTTTCCAGATGTACTTGTGCATGGCAGGAGACACGGAGCCGATCATCCAGCAGTTGCGGTCGCAGTGGCGCACGCAGCCGCGCACTTTCTCGGCCTGGGCGCTCTCCCACAGCTCATCCCAAGACTCGTCGTTAAGGTTGCCCATAACGAGCTTCTCCTTGGTGCCGTTGCAGGGCATGACGTCGCCGTAGGGGTCGATGAAGAACGTGTCGAACGCCATATCGCACGGGAGCAGGCGCTTCTGCCCATAGATGTAGTTGATGAGGCCCATGTTGAAGTACGCGCGGAACCACTTCTTGGGCTCGTTGGACTTGAGGAGCTCGTTTACCAGGTCCTCGAAGTTCTGGGCCACCATGGGACGGTCCTTGATGATGTTCTTCGCCTCGACAAAGTAGAAGCTGTTGTGCAGGCTGGCGGTGGCGAACTCCATGCCGAGCTCGTCGGAAAGCTTGTACAGCGGCACCAAGTCCGCAGCGTTGCGATCCTGCACCGTCATGCCAAAGCCCACGTCCGGGTGCTTCATTTCCACGAGCTTCTTGAGCGTCTCGTAGCCGCGGTTGAAGCCGTTCTGGAGACCGCGGATCTCATCGTTGGTCTGCTGCAGACCCTCGATGGAGATGCGGATTCCCACCTGGGGGAATTCCTCGGCAAGGGCGATGATGCGGTCGGTGAAGAAGCCGTTGGTGGAGATGACGATGCGGTCGGACTTCTTGTACAGCTCGCGCACGATATCCGCAAGGTCGGTCCTGATGAAGGGCTCGCCACCGGTGATGTTGGTGAAGTACATGCGCGGGAGCTTCTTGATCACGTCGAGGGAGAGCTCCTCCTCCGGACGGCTGGGAGCCTTGTAGCGGTTGCACATGGTGCAGCGCGCGTTGCAGCGGTACGTTACGATTACGGTTCCGTTGAGTTTCTTCTCGGCCATGGGTTAGGCCACCACCTTCCGGTCAATTAGTTCTTGATACAGGGAGACGAGATTCCGGATGTATTTCTCTTGATTACAGTTCTCTGCCACGAATGAACGGCAATGCGCGCTCATCGCGGCGTAAGCCGCAGGATCGGCGGCCACCGCCGCACCCCTACGGATTGCATCTGCGAGTCCTGCCTCATCGTGGGCTTCAGCCAGGAAGCCCGTTTCACCCTCACGTACCAGCTCGGGTATTCCGCCCATGTTCGTACCGATAACGGGCTTGCCCGCGGCGAGTACCTCGAGAACCGCATATGGCGCGTTCTCGAGCCACTCTGACGGCGCAGCCGCCAGAGTGGCTCGATTCACAAGTCCGCGCAGGGCGTCACCGGCTTTATATCCAACCAGCTCAATCCTCGAGCTTATTTCGTTTGGCATTGCGGAAACTTTGACCTTCACAGCATCACATTCAGGGCCATCGCCTGCAATAACAAGACGCCAATCAGGGATCACCGGTGCCGCCTTCTCAAAAGCATGCACGAGCGTTAACACGCCTTTCTCGCGAGAAAGGCGTCCCAGATACAGCATGTAGGGATCTTCATTATTTTGGTTGGCAACTTCCCGTGACATCGAATCGGGATTCAGGAAATTCCGCATGAGGACAAGCTGACGCTCGGGAAGCCCCGCTTCAATAAACTTGTTCCGCATGAACTCACTCGGGCAGATGATGCGATCGAGACGTGAATAGGTTTTGTGCCGTTTAAGCCACTCCGCCTCAGCCACCGCTAACGCGCTTTTTGCGATCGAACCCTTTACGCACTTCTTCTTAAGGCAATTGCCAAAATGACCCCCGAGACACGAATCGCAAACGTTGCCCTCGGAATCAAGCATAAGATAGCTCGGGCAAGCAAGAATCAAGTCGTGCGAGGTATACACAACCGGCGTTGGATGCTGCTTTAGCCAAGGAGCGTCCAAGATGGAAAACGTAATCTGCCTATGAGTGAGATTGAGATGGATTACATCGGGCTGGAATTCACGGCACAGCGCATCGAACTTCTCGCGCGCCTCTTTGGAATACACAAGTGCCTGCGCGGCCTTCGCCTTATCGACAATAGAGCTCGGTCCGTTATAGTCGCGATTCGTTACAAAGTAACGCGACCACTCAGTCGGCTCATTACGCTCATCCTCCATGCTGAAGAAGGCAACTTCATGCCCAAGAGCGCGAAGACCATCGGCAAGAGCAAAGTAGTACGTCTCGCTTCCACCCTTGCGCCAATGAAACTTATTTACAAGAAGGATCTTCATTACGCAACACCCTCATACAAAGCAAGCGTCCTTTGGACGACGCTGTTCCAGTCATAGCCATTAATCGCGCGGTCACGTGCCATGGCGCCCAGCCTCTCCGCTTGGGCAGAATCCGCTATCAGGCCTTCAAGCACGTCGCGCAGCGCCCCCGCGTCTCCGTGTGGGAACGTGAGCCCGCAACCCTGCAGAACATCCGCGCACTCGGGAATATCCGAGGTAACGCATGCCGCACCGTGAGACATGGCCTCCAGCAAGCTCATGGGCAGGCCCTCAACGTCGGAGGGGAGCGCGTAGCAATACGCGTTGGAGTACAGCTCGGAGAGCAGGTTGCCCTCAACGTGGCCGGTAAAGAGCGCGCGGGGGTCGGACGCGGCAGCCTCTTTGAGCGCCACGGCGTAGTCGTCCGTATCGGAGGAGTCGCCCGCGATAACCAGGCGCTTATCCGTCTTTACCTGCTTGTACGCCTCCACCAACAGTTCCGGTCGCTTCTCGGGCACAATGCGACCGAGGTAGAGGACATAGGAGCCCTGGGTGAGCCCCAAGCGCTCGGAGATCTCCTTCGCGGGAAGATCCGCCTCGGGAGTGATGCCGTTGGGAATGAGCGTAGCCTCGCGGCCGTAAGCCTCCTTGAAGTACTCCTGATTGCCCCGGGAAAGCACGATGAGCGCATCCGCGCACTTGGCCGCCGTCGCCTCGCCGAACTTGATGTACTTGGAAGCCAAGCCGCCCCATTTTGCACGCTGCCAGTCCAGGCCGTGGATCGTTGCCACGGTCCTGATGTCCGCGGAACGCGCAAAACGAAGGGGGACACACGGCCCCTCTGCGTGATAGTGAATTACGTCTGCCCCGTCTTTGATGGCGGCCCTTGTTGCGGCAAAGCTGCTCGTGAGCGCAGAGAGCCCCTTGATGTCCAGAGCCTTTACGGGAACGATGCGGTAGCCATCCTTCTCGTAGGGCTCGGAAGGAGCTCCTTCGCCCATACGGTCGTAGCAGGTTACTTGGTGACCAAGGTCTGCCATACGGCGAGCAAGCTCGCCTACCACCACTTCTACGCCGCCCTCGCGCGAACCCGTTCTCTTTTGGCCTATCATGGCGATGCGCATGCTACACGGCACCTTCCCCAGAGAACATCGTCTTCAGCGTGCCGAATATCAACCGCAGGTCCTGGCGCAGGCTGCGATTCTCTATATAGCGAAGATCCAGCTCAACCATTTCGTTGAAGCCCAGGTAGCTGCGGCCCATTACCTGCCAAGGACCGCTGCAGCCGGGTTTTACCGCCAGGCGCTTCATGTCGTGCTCGCTGTACAGGGCAACCTCGCGCGGCAGGCCGGGGCGCGGGCCAATGAGGTTCATTTGGCCCAAGAACACGTTGATGAGCTGGGGCAGCTCGTCGATGCTGTGCTTGCGAATGAAGTTACCCACACCGGGAATAATGCGCGGGTCGTGCTTCATTTTAAACATGGGGCCAGTGGCCTCGTTTTGGGCCTGCAAGTCCTTGAGCATTTGGTCTGCGTTGGGAACCATGCTGCGGAACTTGTAGATCTTAAACAGGTAGAACGTGCCGTCTTTGCGCACGCGGCCCACGCGCCACTGTGAATATAGGGGGCTGGCGCCCGGGCTCTTTATGCAAATGACCACGCTCAGAATTACCCCGGGAATAAAGAGCAACACCAGGGCTCCGCCGGCGGCGACAATGTCCACCGTACGCTTAACAACGCGGTAGAGCCTGTGCCCAAGCTCGGGCTTCACGCCGGAGTTGGCACCGCGCAGCATCTTGTACGCTTCTTCGTTTGTAAGGTAATCCCCCGCAGCACCGGCTGCGGCAGTAACGGAATTCGCCGTGGCGGCCGTGCGCGTCTCCCGCGCGCCCTGTGCCATGGTCATCATCGTAGGCTCCAAGAGCCCCTCCCCTGATACTTTTTACTTTTTGCCTTCGGTCGTCCGCTTGCGAGCTTGCAGCTAGGCGATCGCTCTTCTGTGATTGCGCATAACGCGCTGCTCTTTTGAAAGCACCGCAAGGCCAACGCGGGTGGTTACGCGTCGGCCGCACAAGTCGAGCTCCAAAAAGGCAGTGCTCTTGCGTCTGTTAATGGTTTTGATAAGGGCCTCGTGCCCCAGCAGCGGGCCTGCCGTTACTACGACCTGGTCTCCATCCTTTAGAGCCTCGCTCATGGGCACCACGCGGTCTCCCCTATTGGTAAAGCTGCCAATGAGCTGGGTCTCTTCTTTTGCCAGCGGCACAAACCGACCGTCCTGGGAAAGCACCCGGGCAAAGTCGTCCATGCGCAGCAAATACTGTTGCACGGTGCGCGGATCCGCCGTATCGCAAATGAGATAACCGGGAAAGAGCGGCTTGGTCGTGCTGACCCATTCGCGGTGTAGCTTGATCTCGGTTTGATATTGGGGATAAAAGAGCTCCTGCATGACGCCAGCCGGCACCATGCGCTCGATGCGCTCGCGCATAACGTCTTCGCGACCGTTAGTGACTTGGATCACATACCACACGAGCACCACCCCCTTGCTGTCTTACGTATGGCTCACGGGGTTTGGGTATGGCTACGCCAAGGCGCTTGTGCGCGAAGGCGCTCCATATTCAAACCCTGAGCCCAGTTAGACAAGCACGTGGCTCTGCCCCACCGTGAACGGTATGTATAAAAGCAGCGCTGAGATTGCAGGCGTGTATAACAAATTAACCTACAACCTCAGCTGGCTGCGTGCGAACCAGTCAAGCAAGTAAAAAACTGAACCGCACGCAATCAGCTGAGGACTGCTGCGTTTTGCCATGCAAACAATTTGTTTGAATGCGACTAAATCAAATGAAAGCTTAATCAAACAAAAATGCACGACTACTTTATTGGAGCTCGTGGCTTTTCTGGCACCGCCGTTACGGCCGGATGCTGATCGACCCTGCGCTTTGAGGTTTAATGGAACCTGCGGCACAGTTGAACTCATGTGACTCGAATTATTCTAGCACAAGTATTTGATAGGAACCGATTTAGTTAATGTTGGACAACATATCTAAATAATTAGCAGGTTATTGCACAACTTTTTGGCGTGCAGCTTGTTGGGGAGCTCGAAAATAAGAAAGGCCACTCGTTCGAGTGGCCTTGCATTCACGATGGTGGAGACGAGGGGGATCGAACCCCTGACCTCTTGACTGCCAGTCAAGCGCTCTCCCAGCTGAGCTACGCCCCCGTGACGAGGAAATACTATAGGGGAATGTCTTTGGGGATGCAAGAGGAAATTTTGGGTTTGCTGCTCCGTCCCAGGAAAACCCTCACGGGCCGTCACCCTACTTGTAAAGGTAGGCGATTGCCGTTCCCTGGTGGACGGTTATCGTTGCTGTTTTTCTTACGATGTTGCTGATACCAGTGTCGGCTAGTAAGCCCAAGAAGGCGTGTTCCAGTTCCCATTCTAGGCCGTGTTCGCTTACCTGGGTGTTGGGGGCTATAGCAATAATGGAAAACGTTTTGCCCTCAGCGCCTTCGATGGTCCACGATTCATCTGCGTGAAGAATGCGGGCGACCACCTTGTCCTCGACGATCCAGACGGGGGCACCCTCGTAGCCCGCGAGCAGGCCCAGTACGGAAAGCGCCATATCAGGACGGCCGCCCGTAGCGCAGGTCGCAACTACTTCGGCACCCGGCCAGCGGCGTCGGACGGAATCGAGCGCCAGTGCCAGGTCGGTATAGTCCTTGTAGGGGTCGTGGCGCTCAACTTCAAAGTCGGTGGCGACATCGACCAACGCGCGACCGGCGTCGCTCACCGTGTCGGCGTCCCCCACATATACGTCGCAGCTCAAACCGGCACCCAGCAGAGCATCCAGGCCGCAGTCCACAGCGATGACGTGGTCGCACTCCCCTGCTAGCCTACGCAACAGATCCGCGCTCGCCACCACGGGCGAGCCGCAGACCACTAATACCTTACAAACCACAGCCCTCGCCTATCCCTCAAACGCCAGCACGTGATCCAGATCCAGGTCCTTATAGCTGTCGATAAAGATATCGCAGTTGTCGCGCACATCGTCGCGCTTCATGCGGCCGTGCGGATCATAGATGCCCACGCGGTTAAAGCCTGCGGTGCCAGAGCTCTTTAGGCCAAAAACGGCGTCCTCAAACACCCAGGCGCGCTCAAACCTGTGCCCATGACGCTCCTCCAGACAGCGCAGCGCCAACTCGTACACATCGGGAAACTGCTTGGAGCGTCCCGCCTCGCCCGTCGTGGTAATAAACTCCATATAGCGATCAAGGCCAGCACCCGCAAGCGCGGACTGCACCAGCTCGGCTGGCGTGGACGTGGCAACGCACATGGCAATGCCCGCCACCTTCGCCTGCTCCAAAAATGCCAGGAGCCCCTCGCGCGGCGGCACCTTGGAGTACCCATCAATCAGGATGTCGCTCAGCTCGCGATAGAGCTCCTCGCCATTTGCGCCAATGCCCCAGGTGTCGTGGTAGGCCTGGCACTCGTCCTCGAGCGACAAATGCTCAAACTGGGCAAAATCTTCGACCGTTACGTCAACTCCGTGGCGGTGCAATAACTCGGGCTGAGCATAGGCCCAAACGGGGGTGCTATTAACCAGTGTTCCGTCGCAATCGAAAATAAAAGCGACATTGGGAGCAGCGGTCTGGGACATAAACGAACCTTTCGATGTCAAATGGTAAACATCCTGCTAAAAACGTTTTACCAAACGTCAGACTAACAATCTTGAAACCCTAATTGGTAAAACTGTCAAGAGTTTTACCATCGCAATTCTGCCAGTGGTCTAAACATGGCGCTTACCGATTAAACGCCGCCCTAAAACCACTTTCCTTCATAAAAGTAACGTACAGGTGTTATCGTAGTTTCTGCCGAAAGTTCCACCGAGCACGCGAGGTGGAACGAATCATAGAACTATCGCCGTCCCTTCGATTCGTGCAGCCTTGGACCTTTCGCATCTAGTCACCAAGGCAACACGCTGCCGCGTCATGATGGGATCAAACGTGAGCGATACAAAGCTAAAGCCAACGGCTAAAAAGTCCGCAACCCGTAAAGCCGCCCCGCACGCACCGGAGCTCACCAAGGACGATGTCTATCTATTTGGCATCGGCACGTGGGAGCGCAGCTGGGAAAAGATGGGCGCGCACCCCGACACGCAGAACCGTACGCGCGGCTGGCGCTTTTGCGTTTGGGCGCCCGATGTAAAGAGCGTGCATGTCATTGGCGAATTTAACGACTGGAATGAAGAAGCCAACCCGCTGGTGCCAGTGCATACGAGCGCTATTTGGGAAGGCTTTATTCCTGGCGCAGAACAAGGTCAGCTCTATAAATATCTAATCGAGACCAACGAGGGCGAAAAGCTCTACAAGGCCGATCCGTATGCCTTTAAGGCCGAGTGCCCTCCGGGTACTGCGAGCGTGCTGTGGACACTCGACGGCTATAAGTGGAACGATGCCGCGTGGCTCAAGCGCCGCGCTGGCCACAACCACATGTCGCAGCCCCTTAACATCTACGAGGTGCATATTGGCTCGTGGAAGCGCCACGGCGATGCGCCGCAGGGCGAGCCGGACGAGTACGGCAACTACCCAGGCCCCATGGACCCCTTCCCCGCGCAGCGCGGCGAGTTTTACACCTACGACGACCTGTCGGTGGAGCTCGTGGACTACGTGCGCGACATGGGCTATACGCATATCGAGGTCATGCCGCTCATGGAGCATCCCTTCGATGGCTCCTGGGGCTACCAGACGACCGGCTACTATGCCGCCACGTCGCGCTACGGCAACCCGCAGCAGCTCATGCACTTTATCGATGCGTGCCACGAGGCAGGCATTGGCGTGATCATGGACTGGGTACCCGGCGGTTTTTGCGCCGACGCCCATGGCCTTGCCTCCTTTAACGGCCACATGCTGTTTGAGCACGAGATTCACCCCAACTGGGGCACGCACAAGTTTGACTTCGCCCGCGGCGAGGTCCGCTCCTTCCTTGTTTCCAACGTGCTGTACTGGCTCGAGAACTTCCACGTTGACGGCATCCGCATGGATGGCGTGTCCAGCATGCTGTACCTCAATTTTGGCATCGACGATCCGGGCCAAAAGAAGTTCAATAAGTACGGTACCGAGGAGGACCTGGACGCCAGCGCGTTTATCCGCCAGGTCAACTGCGCTGTGGAGGCCCACTTCCCCGACGTGATGATGATGGCCGAGGAGTCCACCGCGTGGCCGCTCGTGACCTACCCGCCTCAGGACGGCGGCCTGGGCTTCCACTACAAGTGGGACATGGGCTGGATGAACGACACCCTGCACTACATGCAGACCGATTTTCCGTGGCGCCCCGGCAACCACGGGCTGCTCACGTTCTCCATCATGTACGCCTTTACCGAGAACTTTATTTGCCCGCTGAGCCACGACGAGGTCGTCCACGGCAAGTGCTCGCTCATCGGCCGCATGCCGGGCGACTGGTGGCGCCAGTTTGCCGGCCTGCGCACGCTGGCTTTCTACCAGATGACGCACCCCGGCGCCAAGCTCAACTTTATGGGCAACGAGATCGGCCAGTTTATTGAGTGGCGCTACTACGAGTCCATCCAGTGGTTCCTAACCGAGGAGTACGAGACCCACCGTCATCATCAGGCGTTTATCAAGGCGCTCAACCACCTGTACACCGCCGAGCCCGCCCTGTACGAGCGCGGCTACACCGATGACGGCTTTACCTGGATCGACGCGGACAACTCCAAGCAGTCCATCGTGAGCTTTGTGCGTCAGGGCGAGGACGTCGATGACGACCTGGTGATCCTGATCAACTTTGACCCGGCGAGCTACGAGAGCTTCCGCGTGGGCGTGCCGCGCGAGGGTGACTGGGAGGTCATCTTCGATTCTGACCGTCCTGAGTTTGGCGGCAGCGGCTATGCCGGCAAGGAGCCCTACACCTGCTCGAGCGAGCCCTATCCCTGGAACGGGCAGATGGACTCCATCGAGATTAAGGTACCCGGTCTGGCAGGTGTGGTGCTTAAGCGCCACGGTCCCAGCAGCTACAAGCCGCCGGTGGTCGAGGCCCCTAAGGCTGCGCCCAAGAAGCGCACGTCCTCGGTGAAGCCCAAGCCTGCGGCTGCCAAGAAGGCTCCGGCTAAGGCGAAGGCTAAGGCAACCAAGCCCGCTACGGCCAAGAAGACAACCGCCAAAAAGGCTGCCCCCAAGGCCAAGACAGGCACTGTTAAGGCGTCTGGCAAGGATGCGTAACAAAGTCGTTACCACTGCAGTTACTCACCCCACAGGGGCGTAGGATACAAGTCATAACCGTTCCGGGAGAAACATCCCCGGGGGAAAGGAACGTATGAATAAGATCTTCGACAACAAGCAGGAGTTTACCGAGCTCTATCGCGATGCCGTCATGAGCATCAGCGGCAAGAGCGTCGAGGCCGCCAGCGACCTCGATCGCTTTAACGCCCTGGCCAAGCTCGTGGCCGAGAAGGCGCGCACCGTCGCCACCAAGAGTGACGCCCGCGCCACCGCCGAGGGCAAAAAGCGCGTGTACTACTTCTCGATCGAGTTTTTGATCGGCCGCCTGCTCGACAACTACCTGCTCAACTTTGGCGTGCGCGACATGGTCGCCGAGGCGCTCGACGACATGGGCTTCGACCTGTCCGTCATCGAGAACCAGGAGCCCGATCCGGCCCTGGGCAACGGTGGCCTGGGCCGTCTGGCCGCATGCTTCCTGGATTCCATGGCAGCCGAGGGCATCGCCGGCTACGGCAACGGCATGCGCTACCGCTACGGCCTGTTTAAGCAGGAGATCGTCAACGGCAGCCAGGTCGAGGCTACCGACGAGTGGCTCACCCACGGCTATCCTTGGGAAGTCCGTCGTCAGGACAAGGCCGTGACCATTAAGTTTGGCGGCCGCGTCGAGGGCTTTGAGGAGGACGGCCGCACGTTCTACCGCACGGTGGACACGCAGGACATCCTGGCCGTGCCCTACGACATCCCTGTGGTGGGCTATGCCGGCGAGACCGTCAACAAGCTGCGCGTCTGGGCCGCCGAGCCGGTCGAGGAGCACTTTGACCTTGAGGCCTTCAACCGCGGCGACTACGCCCTGGCCGATGCCGAGCGCGCCGAGGCCGAGGCCATCAGCGCCATTCTCTACCCCAACGACGCCGGCGAGCACGGCCGTCTGCTGCGCCTGAAGCAGGAGTACCTCTTTGTTTCGGCCGGCATCTACAGCCTGCTCGACACCTTTGAGAAGGAGCACGGAGAGAACTGGGAGCTGCTGCCGCAGTTTGTGGCCATCCACACCAACGACACGCACCCCGCCATGTGCGGCCCCGAGCTCATGCGTATCCTCATCGACGAGAAGAAGCTCGAGTGGGATGACGCGTGGAACATTGTGACGCAGGTCGTGAGCTACACCAACCACACCATTCTGCCCGAGGCTCTGGAGAAGTGGCCCATCGGCACGTTCTCCAAGCTCCTCCCCCGCGTGTACCAGATCATCGACGAGATCAGCCGTCGTTGGCACGAGTCGTTCGACACCACGCAGGAGGGCTGGCAGGAGCGTCTGCGCCAGACCGCCATTCTGTGGGACGGCGAGATCCGCATGGCCAACCTGTCCGTGATCTGCAGCCACAGCGTCAACGGCGTCGCCAAGATCCACTCCGACATCATCAAGAACATCGTGCTCAAGGACTTCTATGCCCTGACGCCCGAGAAGTTCAACAACAAGACCAACGGTATCTCGCACCGTCGCTTCTTTGCCGAGGCCAACCCTACCTACGCCAAGCTCGTGACCGAGGCCATTGGCGACGGCTGGCTCAAGGACGCCTTTGAGCTGGAGAAACTCAAAGAGTTCCAGAACGACACCGAGTTCCTGAAGGCCGTGGGTGCCTCCAAGCGCGCCAACAAGGAACGTCTGGCCGCCTACGTCAAGGCCGAAACCGGTCTGGTTATCGACCCCAACTCCGTCTTCGATGTCCAGGTAAAGCGCTTCCACGCCTATAAGCGCCAGCTCATGAACATCATGAAGGTGATGGACATCTACAACCGTCGCATCGCCGATCCCAACTTCCACGTGACGCCGACGACCTTCATCTTTAGCGGCAAGGCTGCCTCGAGCTACACCTTCGCCAAGGAGACCATCCGCCTCATTAACTCCGTGGCCGACGTCATCAACAACGACGCCCGCGTCAACGAGGTCATGAAGGTTTGCTTTATCCCCAACTTCCGCGTGAGCAACGCCCAGCTCATCTACCCCGCCGCCGAGATCTCGGAGCAGATTTCCACGGCCGGCAAGGAGGCGTCGGGCACGTCCAACATGAAGCTCATGATGAACGGCGCCATTACGCTGGGTACCCTCGACGGCGCCAACATCGAGATCGCCGACCTGGCCGGCCGCGAGAACGAGGCCATCTTTGGCCTGACCGCCCCCGAGGTCGAGCAGCTCTGGGCATCCAACAGCTACTTTGCTTGGGATACGCTCAACAACGATCGCGAGCGTCTGGGCCGCGTGATGGACGAGCTCAAGGACAACACCTTTGCGGGTCTTTCGGGCAACTTCGAGAGCATCTACAACGAGCTCATGAACAACAACGACCCCGACCTAGTCATGGCTGACTTCCGTAGCTACGTGGATGCATGGGAGAACCTCACGGGCAGCTACGGCGACCAGGAGACCTGGAACCGCAAGGCCCTGCTCAACACCGCCTCGAGTGGCTGGTTCTCGTCCGACCGCACCATTCGCGAGTATCGCGACGAGATCTGGCACGCATAAAGCGCGCGAGCTCCCTTTGCCGCACGGCATTACTCGACGGGCGTGACAGTGCGCCGCGCCCGTCGCTAATGGGTTAGGAACATCGATGACAGAAGGAGAAATCGATGAGTAAGAAAGAATGCATCGCGATGCTCCTCGCAGGAGGACAGGGCAGCCGATTGGGGGCACTCACCCAAAAGATCGCCAAGCCGGCGGTTAGCTTTGGTGGCAAGTTCCGCATTATCGACTTTTCGCTGTCCAACTGCTCCAACTCGGGCATCGACACGGTGGGCGTTCTGACGCAGTACCGTCCCTACCTGCTGCATGCCTACGTGGGCTCCGGCGAGGCGTGGGATCTGGACAGCCGCGACGGCGGCGTGTCGATCCTGCCGCCGTACGAGACGCAGACCGGCGGCGCCTGGTATGCGGGCACGGCCGACGCCATTACGCAGAACCTCGACTACATCAAGGCCAACGACCCCAAGTACGTCCTGATTCTTTCGGGCGATCACCTGTATCGCATGGACTACCGCAAGATGCTCAAGACGCACATTGAGAACAACGCCGACCTCACCGTGAGCGTTATGCCCGTGCCGTGGGAGGAGGCCAGCCGCTTTGGCATCCTGACCACCGATCCCGAGGACGGCCGCATCACCAAGTTCACCGAGAAGCCCGAGAAGCCCGATTCGAACCTCGCTTCCATGGGCATCTACATCTTCTCGGCCGACGTGCTGATCGAGGCGCTCGAGGAGGATGCTCTGGACCAGCGCTCGAGCCACGACTTTGGCAAGGACATCATCCCCAAGCTGCTCGGTGAGAACAAGCGCCTGTACAGCTACGAGTTCCACGGCTTCTGGAAGGACGTCGGCACCATCGCCAGCTTCCATGAGACCTCGATGGACCTGCTGGGTAACAACCCCGAGTTTGATCTGTTTGACAAGAACTTCCCCATCATGTCCAACATCACCACGCGCCCGCCGCACTACATTGGCCCGGACGGCCGCCTGGACGACTGCCTGGTCTCCAACGGCTGCAAGATCTACGGCACCGCTCGCCACTCGATCCTTTCGACCGATGTCATCATCGAGGAGCGCGCCGTGGTCGAGGACTCCGTGCTGCTGCCGGGTGCGCACGTTAAGAGCGGCGCACACATCTGCCGCGCTATTTTGGGCGAGAACTCCACGGTCGAAGAGGGCGTGAAGCTCGGCTCTGTCGATACCACCAAGGATACGGCCGTCGTTGGAAATGACGTCGTTATCGGGAAGGGGGAATGATCCGATGATTAATCGCAAGGCCATCGGTTATATCACCGCTAACTACTCTTCGTCCTACGGCAGTGTCCTGCTCAAGGACCGCCCCATCGCGTCCGTTCCGTTTTTGGGCCGCTACCGCCTGATCGACTTCCCGCTGTCCAACATGATGAATGCCGGCATTAAGACCGTCGGCGTCGTCATGCCGGGTAACTACCGCTCGCTGATCGACCACGTGGGCTCGGGCAAGGACTGGGGCCTGGACCGCAAGAAGGGCGGCCTGTTCATGGTCCCCGGCAACGCGTATGGCACCACCAAGGGCGGCATGCGCTTCTTGCTGCGCGACATCATCTCCAACAAGACGCTGTTCCAGCGCTCGGAGAAGCCCTATGTCGTGATGATGGGCACCAACATCATCTTTAACATGGACCTCAACACCATCATCGAAGCGCACGAGAACTCCGGTGCCCAGATGACCGTGGTGTACTGCAAGGCCACGCGCAACGTCGATGACGAGACCAAGCTCGAGATTAACGAGAACGGCCGCCTGACGGGCGTGAGCGCCGGCGTCGCGTACGGCGATAACGCCTCCATGGACTGCTGCATCGTCAACCGCGAGACGCTCCTCGAGATCATCGACCACTACCAGGCCGCCGACTATCTGGACCTGCTCGAGGCACTCCAGGGCGACTTTGGCAACATCGACGTGTGCAGCTACGAGTACAAGGGCGAGGTCGTGGGCGTGTTTAGCGAAAAGTCGCTGTATCGCCGTAGCATGGACCTGCTCGACCAGACCGTGGCCGACCAGCTCTTTGACCCCGAGCGCCCGATCCTGACCAAGGCTCACGACGTGCCGCCTTCGCGCTATGCGACCGGCAGCCACGCGTGCAACTCGATCATCTCGGCCGGCTGCATCATCAAGGGCACCGTGCGCAACTCGATCCTGTCGCGCGGCGTCGTGGTCGAGGAGGGCGCCTCGGTGACCAACTCGATCATCAACCAGAGCTGCATCATCAAGAGCGGCGCACGCGTTGAGAACGCCATCCTGGACAAGAACAACGTGGTCCCCACCAACACCGAGCTTCGCGGTACGCCCGAGAACATCCTGGTGCTGGGCAAGGCTCCGTTAACTTCTGACACCACCATCGTACGTTAACGTTGGCACCGCAACATCGCTCGTAACATGTAGAATAGCCGCCCGGTTAGCGCCAGGCGGCTATTCTCGAATTGCAACATGGGAGACAATATGGCAGATTCCAGCAAAAAGATGCAGATCGTGTTTGCCTCGGCCGAGTGCGCACCGTTTGTGAAGACCGGTGGCCTGGGCGACGTGGCGGGCTCGCTGCCTGCGGCGCTCGTGCGCGCCGGCGCCGAGGTCATCGTGATGGTGCCCAAGTACGCCACCATCAAGGACGAGTACAAGGCGCAGATGGAGCACTTCTCCGACTTTTACGTGAGCCTGGGCTGGCGCAATGAGTACTGCGGACTCGAGAAGCTCGAGCACGACGGCGTCACCTATATGTTCATCGACAACGAGCGCTACTTTGCGCGCGACTATCCGTACGGCTTCTTTGACGACGGCGAGCGCTTTGCGTTCTTCTCCAAGGCCATCACCGAGAGCCTGCAGCACCTGCCGGCCGACTTTGAGTGTGACATCCTGCACTGCAATGACTGGCAGACGGCACTTGCGCCCGTGTTTTTGCGCGAGTTTTACCAGGGCCTGCCGCTGTATGACCGCGTCAAGACCGTGTTCTCGATCCACAACGTGGCGTTCCAGGGCCAGTTTAGCGACACCGTGATGGAGGACATCCTGGGTGTGGCACACATTCCGGCGGCCGCCTCGCAGCTGCGTTGCGACGCCTGCAGCATCAACTACATGCTGGGCGCCCTGCGCTATGCCGACGCCATAACCACGGTGAGCCCCACCTATGCCAGCGAGATCCAGACGCCCGAGTTTGGCGAGGGCCTGGACGGCGTGCTGCGCGAGCGCTCCTATGCGCTGCAGGGCATTTTGAATGGCATTGACGTGGCGGGCTTTGACCCGGCGACCGACAAGCGCATTGCCGCCAACTACACCGTGGAGGACCGTTCTGGTAAGGCCGTATGCAAGGCCAAGCTGCAGGAAGAGCTGGGGCTCGAGGTTCGCGACGACCGTCCGCTTATGGTCATGGTCACGCGCCTGACGCGCCAGAAGGGCATGGACCTGGTCATGTACGCGCTCGACCGCATTCTGGCCGGCGGCGTGCAGGTGGCGGTGCTGGGCACCGGCGACCGCGACTACGAGGACGGTCTGCGCTACTTCCAGGACAAGTACCCCGGTACCATGGCCGCACGCATCGAGTTCGATCCTGCGCTGTCGCAGCGCATGTATGCCGCCGCCGACATGTTCCTAATGCCTTCGAAGTTTGAGCCCTGCGGCCTGTCGCAGATCATCGCCATGCGCTACGGCACCCTGCCTATCGTGCGCGAGACCGGCGGCCTGAAGGACACGGTGATTCCGTATAACGAGTTTACCGGCGAGGGCACGGGCTTCTCGTTTAGTAACTTTAACGGCGACGAGATGGGCGACGCCGTGTTCCGCGCGGCGCGCCTGTTCTGGGACAACCGCGATGCCTGGAACCAGCTGGTCACGCAGGCCATGAGCCAGGACTTTAGCTGGACGCGCTCGGCCGACAAGTATCTGGACCTGTACTTCTTTATGCACCCAGAGATTGAGAGGCCGGCGGCGCCGGTTGAGGCGGCGGTGGCTGACGAGGAGCCCGCGCCTGTCGAGGAGCCTGTCGTAGCTGAGGCTGCCGCACCTGTTGAGGAGCCTAAGGTCGAGGAGCCTGTCGCTGCTGAGGAGACCAAGGCCGAGGCGAAGCCCGCTGCTGATGCCGAGGTTAAGCCCGCTGCGAAGCCTGCCGCTAAGAAGACGACGGCCCGCAAGACGACGGCTAAGAAGACCACGGCGAGCAAGTCTACAACTGCGAGCAAGACCTCTGCAGCCAAGACCACTGCCACTAAGGCCACCGCCGCAAAGACGGCTACAGCCAAGGCAACGACCACGCGCAAGCGCACCACCGCAGCTGTCAAGAAGGCCACCGAGGCCGAGGTCGTTCCCGAGGTAAAGGCCGAGACCGCTGCAGCCGAGGTTAAGCCCGCGGCAAAAGCTCCGGCCAAGGCCGCTGCCAAGAAGACGACCGCCAAGAAGACCACGGCTACGAAGTCGACGACCAAGAAGGCCGCCACGACCAAGGCAGCCGCTAAGCCGGCCGCCAAAGTCGAGGAGACGCCCGCTGCGCCTAAGGCTGAGGAAGCTGTCGAGGCTAAGCCGGCCGCCAAGACCACCACGCGCAAGCGAGCTACGACGACGGTCAAAAAGGCCACGGCCAAGACCGCTGCTCCCAAGGCAGAGGCTAAGGTCGAGGAAAAGCCCGCAATAAAGGCCGAGCCGGAACCGAAGGCCGCCGAGGTCAAGACCGCTCCGAAGGCTACGGCAAAGACTGAGCCCGCCAAGGAGGCCTCGGTCTCCCCCGCCGCTCCCACTGAGGAAAAGGCTCCTACCAAGAAGACCTCCGTCCGCAAGGCAACGGCCGCCCGCAAGCGCCGGTAATCCGGACGATTAAAACTTAATCCTCGACGCAAAAGAGGGCGCCCCAACCAGGCGCCCTCTTCTTTGTTGAACTTCGTATTAAAAAGAGGGCCGGTTTACTACGACAAAATGGCTCCGGCCGATCACAACGAGCAATCTACGAAATTGCCAATGCTTTTACCTGCGGTTTTAATATCACCAAATTGACTGTGGTTGAGATCATTCAATTTATCGTAGTAAACCGGGGTACTTTTGGTTGGCTACAAATAGTATCGGTATGTGCGTTTTCGAATGCCGCGATAATTTGGATGGTAAAACGATTTTCTAGGACAACCGTTCGCCGATAATGAGCGGCTGTAGTTTATACAACTAAAGTGCAACGATATACTTAAGTACCGTGCGTTAAGCCCATGGCCCGTTGGCCATGACTGTATAGAACTGGACCGTACTATGAGATTGATTCACAACAGCCGCCTGCCGCAGTTTCGCACTCCGTTTGGCGCTGTGACCACTGGAACTTCCGTTGCACTCTCGGTGATTTTGGAGGATGCCGATCCCAACCAGGCAACGCTTACGCTGCGCACCTGGGTCGATGAGATCGGTGAGTCTCGGTATCCCATGACGCACGAGGGCGACGGCATATTTACCGTAGAGTTTGAGTGCACCGAGCCCTGTCTTATCTGGTACAGCTTTATCTGCAATATCGAGGGCCAACCCGAGGTTCGCTTGGGCGCGCCGCAAGGCCGCACCGGCGGCGAGGGCGTAACCTACGACTACGCCGAGGTCCCGTCCTTCCAGATTACCGTCTACAAGCACCGCGAAATTCGTCCCGAGTGGTACGAGCGTGGCATGGTTTACCAGATCTTCCCCGACCGCTATGCACGCGACGAAAACTGGCGCGAGCGCACGCTGACCGAAGTCGAAAAGCCTCGCAACGGAATCCAGCGCCGCATGGTCGAGGACTGGAATGAACCGCCCGAGTACGAGCGTGCCGAAGACGGCTCCATCAGGACCTGGGATTTTTACGGCGGCTCGCTCAAGGGTATCCAAAATGACCTGCCCCGCATTGCCGAGCTGGGCTTTACAGCCATCTACCTCAACCCCATCTTTGAGGCCGCGAGCAACCACCGCTACGACACGGCCGATTACACTAAGATCGACCCGATCCTGGGCACCGAGCAGGACTTTACGGAGCTGTGCGAGGCAGCCGAGAAGCTCGGCATTTCCATTATTCTGGACGGCGTCTTCAACCACACGGGCGACGACTCTATCTATTTCAACCGCTACGGCAACTACCCCGGCGTGGGCGCGTGGCAGAGCGAGGATTCGCCGTGGCGCGATGCGTTTTATTTCCACGAGGACGGCTCGTACGACTGCTGGTGGGGCGTGGGCAACATGCCCGCCATCAATGAGAGCTCCGAGCTGGTACGCGAGCGGCTCCTGGGCAAGGACGGCGTGATCCGCAAATGGCTGCGCGCCGGTGCCCATGGTTGGCGCCTGGACGTCGCTGACGAGCTTTCCGACGACTTCCTGGCCGAGATTAAGAAGGCCGTACTTGCCGAAAAGCCTGACGCGTTGTTGCTCGGCGAAGTCTGGGAAGACGCCTCCAACAAGATTAGCTATGGCCATCTGCGTCGTTACCTGCAGGGCTCCGAGCTGGACTCTGCTATGGATTACCCTTTCCGCGACATGGTCATCGGCTTTTTGATGGGCTACAAGAACGCCTACCAAGCAGCCGAGGATATCGAAACCCTGCGCGAGAACTACCCGAGCGAGGCATTGTCCTGCGCGCTCAATCTGCTTTCGAGCCACGACCGCCCGCGTATCATCTCGGTGCTCGGCGGCGGCCCCGACGAGTCGCAGCTGCCCGAGCGCGAGCGCAGCAAGTGGCGACTGGACGAGAGCTCGATGGGCCTGGCCAAGAGCCGTTTTTGGCTTGCAACGCTCATGCAGATGACCTTCCCCGGCGTGCCTTCGATCTACTACGGCGACGAATACGGCCTGGAGGGCCTTACCGATCCGGGCAACCGCCGCACTCTGCCGACCAAGGACCAACTGCACGACTTCGACACGCTGGCTATTGTCAAGAACGCCTCCGCCGTACGCCGCGCACTGCCGTTTATGATCGACGGCGAGATTAAGGCCTTCGCGCTCAACGATGAGGTGCTGGCCTACAACCGCACGGGCAAGGATGGCGAGTCCGCGACGGTTATCATCAACCGCAGTCTGCGCAATTCGCACCGCGTGACGATTCCGGCGCTCGGCGAATGCGCGAGTGACGTCATCAGCGGTCACGAGTGCGAGATCCACAACGGTACGGTCACGCTCGATCTGTATCCGCTGGGCTCGTCGATCATCTATCACCATGCCGAGCAGCGCCTGCAGGAGCCGCTCGATCACGGCGCGGGCGTCGTGTGCCACATCACCTCGGTGCCGACCGATGACGGCAAGCCCGGCACGATCGGCGCACCCACGCGTCGCTTTATCGACCATCTGTCCGCTATGGGCATGCGCTACTGGCAGGTCCTGCCTGTCAACCCGACGGACTTCTTCCGCTCCCCTTACGCTGGGCCTTCGGCCTTTGCGGGCAATGTTGACCTGCTGCCCGAGAGCCAAGTGGAACTGGCGGCCGACTTTGAGACTTGGAAGGCCCGTGGCGGCGAGGATGCAGACCCGCTCTACACGGCGTTTAAACATCGCAACGCCGATTGGCTCGAGAAGTACTGCGTCTACATGGCCGTCAAGAAGTACTTTGAAGGTGAATCGCGTCACGATTGGCCGGCCGATGTCGCGCGCTACAACGAGCATCTGATTGACGACAAGCGTTTCCACGACGAGGCAGAGCTGCAGGCGTACATGCAGTACCGCTTTGACCTTGCCTGGTGCGAGCTCATGAACTATGCGCACAAGAAGGGCATCGAGGTTATCGGCGACATTCCTATGTACGTTTCGGACGATTCGGCCGATGCGTGGAGCGAACCCGAGAACTTCTGGTTGTCCGATACCGGTAAGGCAATCGAGATCTCCGGTGCACCGCCCGACAACTTTGCGCCCGAGGGCCAGGTGTGGGGCAACCCGACGTTCCGCTGGGGTCATATGAAGGAGAACGGCTACCGCTGGTGGATGGACCGTCTGCGTCGCGCGTTCTCACTCTACGACCGTGTGCGCCTGGACCACTTCCTGGGATTCCACAGCTACTTTAGCATTCCCGCAGGCAAGGCCTGCGCCGACGGCCGCTGGCTGGCGGGTCCGGGCAAGGATCTGTTCCAGACTGCCTATGACGAGCTGGGGCCGCTCAACTTTATCGCCGAGGACCTAGGCTACCTGACGCCCGGTGTTCGCGCCATGGCTTCGACCTGCGGCTTCCCCGGCATGGACGTGCTGGAGTTTAGCGATTACGACGTCCGCTGCGGTGTGCATCCCACGCCGGGCAAGATTCTGTATACCTCGACGCACGACACGTCGACGCTCACCGGTTGGTGCACACGCTCCTTTGCGGGCGGCGACGAGCCGAGCGGTGTTGAGGTGGCGGCCAAGCTGATGAGCGACGCGCTGGCAAGCGACGCTCCCCTGGTGATGATGCCGCTGCAGGATGTTCTGGGGCTTAGCGACGACGCGCGCATGAACGTGCCGGGTGTCGCCACGGGCAACTGGACCTGGCAGGCCGATGAGGCCGACGTTGCGGCCGCCGAGGGCAAAACTGCACAGCTCCTGCGCAACACCCATAGATTCTGGGGCGAAGCGTGATAAAACCCCCGATATAGGGTACAGTTACAGCTGTTTGAATTTATGCGGGCAGAGCGATCTGCCCGCTTTGTGCTGAAAAGGAAGTATTATGGCGCGCTACGATTACAAGTGCTCGAGCTGCGGCAACGTGTTTGAGGTTGAGCATCCCATGTCCGAGACCCCCGAGGTCGTGTGCCCGAGCTGCGGCGCTCCGGCGGCCAAGACGTTCTCGGCCAGCGGCATCAAGTTTGAGGGCAGCGGCTTCTACAACACCGACCAGCGCAGCGGTGGTTCCAGCACCAGCGCCACCAACGGCTGCTGCGCCAACTGCCCGCATAACCACTAGCGTCAAGCGGTCCCGCTACCCAGATTTCCCTATGAGTTGCGGTGAAATAGTTCCTGAATCAGCCCATTCAACGCCCAAACAGGAACTATTTCACCGCAACTTTTCTATAGATTTGATTTCGGAATGATGCTAGGTTTGTAACATTTCAAAACTCTACCGGATTACGGGGCTGAATTGGCAACCTCTATCCATTACAGTAATTTGCAAATTTCAACAAGCCATCTACCTGCGGTTTTATTTAGATCATTTTTACTGTGGTCGGGCATCACCAATCTAGCCCCGTAATCCGCCCTACTTTTGATAACAGCAAGTATGAAACGGGGCTATTTTTACCACTCTTTACCTCTATTGCGATCTCCGCTCGCATGACCTCCTGAGTTGCGGTGAAATAAGGACTGTTTGGCGGGTAGATGCCGCTATTCAATCCCTATTTCACCGCAACTTAGTAGTTACTTGTGGACCAAGCGGGCGCAGAAGTGGCCGTCGTAGGAGTCCGCATTAACGGGGACACTTTGGAAGAGGCCTCGAGCGTTTTGGCGCAGGGTGACGAGGCTCTTGGCATGATCGTACTCGGGGAGCTGCAAAATCTGGGCTTCGGAGAGCGGCGCCACGGTAAAGCCGGCGCCCTCAGGAGAGGCCAGGAAGGCATCCACGACCTGCGTGTTCTCTTCATCAAAAACCGAGCAGGTAGCATAGATAAGCTCACCGCCAGCAGCCACGCGCGCAGCGGCTTCCTTGAGCATCGTAAGCTGCAGCTTGGGCAGCTCAACCGTCACATCCTTTTCGGTCAGGCGCCACGGGATCTCGGGATGACGACGCATGGTTCCGGTGCCAGAGCACGGCGCATCGATAAAGACCGTATCGAACTTAACCGGCTCGCCAAGCATGGCATCAAACGACGTCAGTACTTCATCAAGCTCGCAAGCATCACCCGAAACCGTACGAACGCCCTGAATACCTGCCTTATGCAGGCGAGCAAGATTCTGGTCGCACTTGCGATCATGCAAATCGAGCGCCGTATGCTGACACTCATAGCCCGCACGCTTGGCCTGGCACATCATCACATAGGTCTTGGTGCCACGGCCGGCACCAATCTCAAGGCAGCAACCAGGGCGCGTGGCAGCTGTTGCGATAAGTTGCGCGTTGAGATCAGAGGCCACCGCGGCAGCACGCTCAAACACACCCGAAGCAACGGTAACCTGGGCATCAACCGGGGCATGGCAGCCTGGGAAGACAGGCGCGACGAACTGCGAGATATACGGATCGGGCTTAGTCGCAAAGGCGTTCTCATGCAGAGCCAGCGGTGCGGGGGCCAGATTGCCGGCAAAGTTAAGCGCACCCTCTGGAGTGTCAAACGACGCCATAATGCGAGCGCATAGCCAGCGAGGTAGACCCATCAGGCGCGACAGACGAACCAAACGTTGCTCAGACTCATCCACATCGGACGCAGTAGCAAAGTCCTCAACATTGTCCGCAACCTTATGCAGTACAGCATTGGCCAAGCCAGCGGCAGACTTAGCCCCGCAGCGAACCAGCTCAACACCCTGACTTACGGCAACGCGGCCCGGCGTATGCAGATAGAGCATCTCGAAGGCCGAGATACGAAGCGCCATGCGAACACGCGGCGCAACCTTTTTGGGCTTTTCGAGAAACTGATCGAGCAACTCATCCAAAATGCCCTGCGTGGCGGCAACACCGAGCGCCAAACGCGCGGCAAAAGCGGAATCGCGCTGGTCAATAGCCTTAGCGGAAGCACGGGAAGACAATACATCGCGAGCGTACATACCGCGACGATCAGCTTCCATCAGTACATCGAGCGCAAGCTTGCGCGCGGGAGACAGCTTGCTCATGACAATACACCCCACGAAAGATCGGCACCCTGCAGGCCAGCAGCCCAAGCAGAAGCGGCCATAGCGCGCTTGCCATCAGGCTTAACCTCGAGCAACTCAACCGAGCCATCGGAAAGACCAAGGTAAACACGCTTAGCCTGAACGAGAACCTGACCCTCAACAAGCGACACATCAGCAGGCGCAGCATCGAGCACACGCACGGTCTTGCCGGCAATCACGCAACGAGCAGGCGCGGTATCGGACGAGGCCAGCACATGACGCACACAATCAAGCGCCGCCATGTGCGGATCCAGGCGCATCTCCTGCTTAGAAATCTTGGCAGCATGGGTAACGAGCGCCTCATCCTGTTCGATCCACACGGCGGTGCCATCGGCAAGAGAAGGAAGCGTATCGGCAAGCAGTTTGCCGCCGAGCTCAGCGAGCTCCATAGTCAGCGCCTCGGCATGCTTACCGGCAACCGACGTGGAAGCCTGAGCACAATAAGCACCAGTATCCACGCCATGTCCAATGCGCATAATGGAAACTCCGGCAACCCCGTCACCAGCAAGAATGGCACGCTGGATGGGAGCAGCACCACGCCAGCGAGGCAGCAAGGACGCATGAACATTCACAATACCAAGCGGCGCCATATGCAGCACCTCATCCGGCAAAATGCAACCATAAGCAGCCACACAGAAAATATCGGCTTGCGCAGCTTGGAGCGCCTCAACAACCTCGGCCGTCATACGATTAGCCTCAATAACCGGCAACCCAAGCTCAAGCGCCTCGGCCTTAATAGGAGACGGCTCCAACTTTTTACCACGCCCGCGAACAGCATCAGGACGAGTAACAACAAGCGCAATCTCATTCCCAGCCTCAACAAGCGAAGTCAAAGAAGGCACAGCAAAATCAGGCGTACCCATAAACACAATACGCATAAAGATCGTCTCCCCTCAACCAAAGCCGAGACGGCTACAAAGAACAGCGGAAAGCAAGGTTCCCAGGCCATCCGCAATAACAATTCAACAAGAACAAATATACCCAAAACCAAAGAAAGAGCCGCAATAAAAGCAGCTCTCTCCCAACAAAGACCTATCAGCGAAGACGCCCCTCCCTGGCCCAACGGCACCCGGGCGAACCGAGCCAGAACAACGCAGTCCCCGGTGCTGAGCGCCCACATATCGTCCCGCGCGCAGTTTCGCAGCAAAGCGAGAATGTTTGAGCACGGGATGATATGTGGGCGCTCAGCACCGGGGACGATGGGACCTACTCCGTCTCGCCCGGTCGAGCGCCGCGGGCCAGGGCGTCCTGGTACTCCTTGACGGCCTTGAGCCTCTGCATCGGCTTCAGTCGCTCGAACATAGTGTTGCCATGCAGGTGATCGATCTCGTGCTGCAGGCACACGCAGAACAGGTCGCCCGAAGCCTCGTAGCGAATCAGGTTGGCATCCAAGTCGTACGCCTCGACGACGACATGGTCGGGACGCTCGATCTCGCAGCTAATGCCAGGGATGGAAAGGCAGCCCTCGCTAAAGGGCACCAGATGGTCACTCTGCTCAACAATGACGGGGTTAATGAGCACGTACGGGTCGTAGTCGTTCTTGTCGCTGTAGTCGCAGTCGATGGTGACGAGCTGAATAAGCTCGCCGATCTGCGGAGCAGCCAGGCCGCAGCCGCCGTTGTCGAACATCATCTTCTTCATCTTCTCGGCAAGCGCCTCGATCGCCGGGGTGATCTCCTCGATGACGGCACACTCCTGGCGCAAACGAGGGTCGGGCGACAGTACGATTCCGTTGGCTTCCATGGCCATCCTTTCAGGTTGTTACATCAAATCATAGGCGTCGACGTCAACGCTCACGCTCACGCCGCGCACGGAGCCCACCTCTTTGAGGCAGGCGTCGATATCATCAGAGACATGGTACCCCACGGGCGACTTCACAAGCAGATGGAAGCGGTAACGGTCCTTGGCTCTCTCGATTACACACGAAGCCGGGCCCAGCACCTGCGGCACGGCACTCCCCGCCCGCAAAAAATCGGGCGCGGCGGCATGCCAGCGGCGCTTAAGAAGCTTTGCGATGCGCCCGATATAATCCTGCGCATCGTCGCGGTTTGCAGACCACACCAAAATGTTAACCAGGCGCACGAACGGCGGATACAGTGCGTCGCGGCGCTGGTCCAGGTCGTAGTCGGTAAAGATCGAGCGATCGTGCTCGGCGACGGCGCGGATGACCGGATCCTCGGGCAGATACGTCTGGATGATGACCTCGCCAGGGCGATCGCCGCGACCGGCGCGACCGGCGACCTGCTCCAGCAAATCGTAGGCGCGCTCCCCTGCGCGGAAATCCGGCAGCTTGAGGGCGAAGTCAGCATTGACCACACCCACGAGCGTGACCTCGGGAAAGTCGAGGCCTTTGGCGATCATCTGGGTGCCCAGCAACACGGCGCAATCGGCCGCATCGAACTGCTCGAGCAGCTTTTTGTGCGCATCCTTGCCGCGCGTGGAATCGGCATCCATGCGGATGATGGCGACGTCCTCGGGCAGCATCTGGTGCAGTGCGTCCTCGATCTGCTGCGTGCCCAGCCCCATTTTTGCCAGGTAGCGACTGCCACATTTGGGGCAACGACTCGTGGGCGCGGGATACGGCTGCACGCGCCAAGACGAACCGCAGGTGTGACATTGCAGCGTGTGCGTGCGCTCGTGATACGTAAGCGCTGTGGAGCAGTGGTTGCAGGTGGGAACGCAGCCGCACTCGCGACACATCAGGAACGGCGCAAAGCCACGGCGGTTATGCAGCAACACGGCCTTCTCGCGGCGCTCGGCCACACGTTCCAATCCCTCCATCAAGGGTTTTGAGAACATGGAGCGGCTACCGTGCGAAAACTCGCGGCGCAGGTCGGCAATGCGGACCTCGGGCAGCACGGCGTGTCCCGGGCGCTCGGGCATCTCGACGCGCGTCCAAGTGGTGCCGTTATACGTTCCATGGCGGCAGTGGTCGAGGGCCTCGGCAGAAGGCGTGGCCGACCCCAGCACGAGCGGGCAGCGATAGCGGCGCGCCATCTCGGCTGCCACCTCGCGCGCATGGTAGCGCGGACTGGAGCCCTGCTTGTAACTAGTCTCGTGCTCCTCGTCGATGATGATGAGGCCCAAGTCGCTGAGCGGGCAAAAGAGCGCCGAGCGGGCGCCGACCACCACGCGGGCCGCACCGCTGGCGACCATATCCCACTGGTCGAGACGCTCGCCAGCAGAAAGACGCGAATGGAAAACGGCCACCGTCTCGCCAAAGCGCGAGCGGAAGCGGCCGACGGTCTGGGCCGTCAGCGAGATCTCGGGCACCAGCACGCAGGCAGAGCGACCGGCTGCGAGCACGCGCTCGATGGCGGAGAGGTAAACCTCGGTTTTGCCGGAGCCGGTGACGCCGTCGACCAACACCACGTCGCCATGAGCGTCCAGACGGGCGCGCTCAATCTGCGCGAGTGTCTGTTGCTGGCCGTTGGTAAGGGAGACCGGCGCCTTGCCGCTTGCCGAGGACAGCGTGGTCTGCTCGCTGCAGCCACGCCAGGCGCGGCGCTCCTCCACCACCACGACGCCGCGCTTTTCGAGCGCTTTGATGGTCGCCGACATGCTGTTATAGAGAAGATTAAGGTCGCGAGTCGTAACCGGGCCGCACTGCAGCGCCTCGATGAGCTGGCGCTGACGGACCGCGGTCTTGGGCGGCGTGTAGTCAAAGCCTTCGGGCGTAAGCATCACCCAGCGGTTTTGGATGGGTTTGACGGCGGGACGCTCAACCGACCATGCTCCGTCATCGCCCTTGACCACGCGCGGGCTGCCGCCCGGAGGCAAGAACAGGCGCAGGCACTCGGAAAGCGTCGCGACGTACTCGCGGCTCATCCAACGTGCGATACGGGCGGCCTCGGCGGTAAAGAGCGGCTTGCTGAGGATAGCCTCGATAGGCTTGACGCGCGCGGGGTCGAGAGCGTCGTTACCTTGCAGGTCGCCCAGCTCGGGCGCGATGTCGACGATGTAGCCCGCGGCCGCACGGTTGCCAAAATGAACTAGGACGGTGGAGCCGATCTGGGCATCGTTGGCAAGGGGCTCAGGGATGCCGTAAACAAACGGTTCGGACAGCGCACGGGTAGGGATGTCCAGGACCACACTCGCATGGGCGGCAACGGGCTCAGGCTGCGCCGGGGCGACGGCAGGGGCCGCGGACTTCGGAGCTTCCTCCGGTTCCGGCGAACCAAACAGCGACAGTTGCTCGGCCATGGTCTCTGTACCTCCCATCCCATACGTCTTTAGAAACAAGAGCCCCGCTCGGGTGAACGGGGCTCGGATACATGCGTTTACGCGTCTACTATAGCGCCATCGTGCGGGCGCGGTCGATGCGTGCCAGGCAGTCGTCGCGGCCGACAAGCGCCATGGTCTCGCCCAGCGGGGGGCTCACCATGTTGCCGCAGACGGCGACGCGCACGGCCTGGAACACCACGCGCTTCTTAAGGTCCATCTGCTCGGGCAGCGGCTCAAGCGCGGCGTCGATGGCCTCGGCAGTCCACTTGTCCACGCCCTCGAGCGCGGCCTTGGCGGCATCCAGAATGACGCCCATGCCTTCCTTAGCCAGGCCCTTGTTAACGGATTTCTCGTCATACTCGAGCGTCTCGGCCGTAGCGAAGATGGGAGCGGCGACGGTCACGGCGTCGGCCGGCATCTTGGTGCGCGGCTTGACGATTGCGGCAAGCGCGTCGATCCAGTCCTCGCCGTACTCGACGTTGCCCTCGATGAGACCCGCCTCGTGCAGCTCGGGGACCATGATCTCGTCGGCAAACTGAGCATCGGACATGCCGTTGATGTACTCGGCATTGACCCAGTCGAGCTTCTTGGGGTCGAAGGTCGCCGGGTTCTTGGAAATGCGGTCGAGCGAGAACTTGCTGGCCAGGACATCGCGCGGGATGATTGTGGTCTCGCCGTCGAGCGACCAGCCGAGCAGCGCCAGATAGTTGACGAAGGCGTCGGACAGGTAACCAGCGTCGCGGTACTCCTCCACCGAGGTGGCGCCGTGGCGCTTGGAGAGCTTCTTGCCGTCGGCACCCAAGATCATGGAAATGTGGGCGAACGTAGGCACGGGCGCGCCGAGGGCCTCGTAGACCATGACCTGACGCGGGGTGTTGGACAGGTGGTCGTCGCCGCGGATGACATGGGTAATCTTCATCATGGCGTCGTCGACGACGGTCGCGAAGTTGTACGTGGGCGTGCCATCGGAGCGGAAGATGACAAAGTCGTCGAGCTCCTTGGCGTCGAAGGTCACCTCGCCGTGGACGGCGTCGTGGACGACGACGTCGCCGCGGTCCTCGGGCACCTTGATGCGCAGGACGTAGGACTCGCCGGCCTCGATGCGGCGGCGGGCCTCCTCGGGATCAAGATCGCGGCAACGGCGCTGATAGCCCTGGAAGGGGTCCTTGCGCTCCTGCGCGGCCTTGCGGTCGGCATCGAGCTGCTCCTTGGTGCAGAAGCAGGGATAGGCCTTGCCCTCATCCCAAAGCTTCTGGGCGGCCTGCTTGTACAGGTCCAGGCGCTCGGTCTGGGCATAGGGACCATAGTCGCCGCCCACCTCGGGGCCCTCGTCCCAGTCCAAGCCCAGCCAACGCATGGCGCGCAAAATGATCTGCGTGTTCTCGTCGGTGGAACGGGTGGGATCGGTGTCGTCGATGCGCAGAATGAACGTACCGCCGTTTGCGCGGGCGAAAGCCCAGTTATAGATAGCGGTGCGGGCGCCGCCGATGTGCAGCTTGCCCGTCGGTGAGGGTGCAAAGCGGACGCGAACGTCTGATGCCATGGAAATCTCCTCGATTGCAGGATGGATGTCTAACCGCACCAGTATAAAGCATCAAAGCAACCTCCGCACAAAGGGCACCGACCCACTCATTGGGGACAGACTTAAATGAGTGGGTGCGGAAAGGGTGTGAATGTTTGATTTACGCGCTATGATGTGCCCTTGCATAGAGAGCCCAGCGGAATGGTAACGGTCGCCGGGACACGTTTTTGAAAGGACAATCATGTCAGAAGAACTTCGTTCCATCCCACCCCAACACGGGTCCTTTGTTTTTACGTCGGAGTCGGTGACCGAAGGTCATCCCGATAAGATCGCTGACCAGATCAGCGACGCCGTCCTCGACGCAATCCTCGCCAAAGAAATAGAGCTCCAGGAGCAGGGCTACATCGCCCCCAACGGCGTGCCTGCCAACGTGGAGAACGTCCGCTGCGCCTGCGAGACCCTCGTGACCACCGGCACCGTCATCGTCGCCGGCGAGATTCGCACCCAGGCCTACGTCGACGTACAGGAAATCGCCCGCGGCGTTATCCGTCGCATTGGCTACAACCGTGCCAAGTTCGGTTTTGACTGCGACACCTGCGGCGTTATGAGCCTTATCCACGAGCAGTCGCCCGATATCGCCCAGGGCGTCGACGAGTCCTTCGAGACCCAGACCGGCGCCACCACCGACCCGATCGACCTGATCGGCGCCGGCGACCAGGGCATGATGTTCGGTTATGCCTCCAACGAGACCAAGACCCTCATGCCCATGCCGCACTACCTGGCAAGCCGCCTGGCCGAGCGCCTGGCCGCCGTGCGCCACGACGGCACCCTCGCCTATCTGCGTCCCGACGGCAAGACCCAGGTCACCGTGCGCTACGAGGAAGGCAAGCCCGTCGAGGTCACGACCATCGTCATCTCCACGCAGCACGCCGCCGAGATCGAAGACATGGGCAAGATCAAGGCCGACCTCATCGAGCACGTCATCACCCCGGTCATGGCTGCCGAGAACATGCCGTGGGGCAACGCGGACATCTACGTGAACCCCACCGGTCGCTTTGTCGTGGGCGGCCCCATGGGCGACACGGGCCTCACCGGCCGCAAGATCATCGTCGACACCTACGGCGGCTACGGCCGTCACGGCGGTGGCGCCTTTAGCGGCAAGGACTGCACCAAGGTCGACCGTTCCGCCGCGTATGCCGCGCGCTGGGTCGCTAAGAACGTGGTCGCCGCCGGTCTGGCCGACCGCTGCGAAGTCGAGCTTGCCTACGCCATCGGCGTTTCCAAGCCCCTCTCAATCATGGTCGACACCTTCGGTACCGCGCATGTTGCCGAGGACAAGATCGTTGAAGCCGTAGAGAAGACCTTCGACCTGCGCCCGGGCGCGATCATCCGCGACCTGGACCTGCGTCGACCGATCTACGAGAAGACGGCAGCCTACGGCCACTTCGGCCGCGAAGACGCCGACTTCACCTGGGAGAATACCGACCGAGTCGAAGAACTCAAAGCAGCCTGCGGCCTGTAAATAGGTTCGCAGAGCCCAGACAGCAAAGCATTAGAACCAAAAGAAGTACCGGCCCCAACCGGTACTTCTTTTTATTTACACGGTGGTGTGAATATTTCGATGCGCAATGAACAGCACGTCCCCAGCTGATAAATTTTGACATCCAGCCACTCCAACCATGTATCCTAAGTTCTGAGGGCTTTGGTATTTGGTCGGTCGCGAGTTCCGCACGAGCCGGAGGCCACTTAATGTGGCCTCCGTGCGAGCCAGGACTGTAGAGCAGGCGACCAAATACTAAAGCCCTCGGAACGACGGGATAGAACAGGAGCACCCATGGCAGGCAAGCCGCAAACACTAGCTACGACCTCGGCATTCGAGATCTTGGGCCCCGTCATGGTCGGCCCCAGTTCTTCGCACACCGCCGGCGCCCTGCGCTGCGCCCAAGTTGCCGCCAGCCTGCTGGAAGGCCGCATCACTAAGGTCACCTTTGGCCTGTGGAACTCCTTTGCCCACACCTACCGCGGCCACGGCACCGATCGTGCGCTCGTCGCGGGCATCCTGGGCCTCGACACCGATGACGAGAACATCAAGCAGGCCTTCGACCTCGCGCACGAGCAGGGCCTCGAATATCACTTTGACATCAAGGGCGACGACGCCTCCATCCACCCCAACACCGTCGACATCGACATGGTCGACGACACGGGCGCCACGGCCCAGGTCCGCGGTGAGAGCCTGGGCGGCGGCAAGATGCGCATCAGCCGCATTAACGGCGTCGGCGTCGACATCTCGGGCATGTACTCCACACTCTTCGTGGCGCACTACGACGTCCCCGGCGTGCTCGCCGCGCTCACGAACCTGCTCGCCTACGCACACGTGAACATCGCCTTCTGCCGCACCTACCGCACCGAAGTGGGCGGCCAGGCCTACTCCGTCTTCGAGACCGACGGCGCGCCCGACGACACCGTCGTCCCCATGCTCCGCAAACTCGACAATGTCGATTACGCGACCTTTATCGAGCTCCCCGGTTCTGCCTCGTCGCTCTCCCCCGGTGTCTCGGCAAAGGAGATCTTCGACGACGGCGAGCAGCTGCTCGATGCGTGCGCCGAGCTCGGCCTGAATATCGGCGCCGTTATGGCCGTGCGCGAGGCGCGTCTGACCGGCGAGGCCCACGCCGTCGCCGCCATGCGCCGCGTGCTCGACGTCATGCGCGAGGAGACCACGACCCCCATCGTCAATCCGCAACGATCGCTCGGCGGGCTTATCGGCGGCGAGGCTAAACTCGTCGATGCCACCGGCCGCAACGATTTGAGCACGAGCCTGATGGGCACCGTTCAAACCGATGCCGTGGCCCGCGCGATGGCCGTGCTCGAGCGCTCCGCCACGATGGGAGTGATCGTCGCCGCTCCCACGGCAGGCTCCGCGGGTGTCGTGCCCGGCTGCGTGCTGGCGCTCGCCGATCACCTTCAGCTCGACGACGAGCAGGTCATGGACGCGCTCTACTGCGCAGCCGCCATCGGCCTCAACCTCACCACGAGTGCCTGCGTCGCCGGTGCCGAGGGCGGCTGCCAGGCTGAGGTAGGAAGTGCGGCCGCCATGGCAGCCGCCGCGCTGGTGCAGATGCTCGGCGGCACGCCCGGGCAGGCGCTCGACGCCAGTTCCATCGCGCTGAGTAACTTGCTGGGCCTCGTTTGTGACCCCGTCGGTGGCCTCGTGGAGGTGCCGTGCCAAAACCGCAATGCCATCGGCGTGGCCGCGGCATTTAGCTCGGCGCAGCTTGCACTTGCCGGTATCAAGAGCCTGGTGCCGTTTGACCAGATGGCGCACGTCATGCTCTCCGTGGGCCACGCGTTGCCGGCCACGCTGCGCGAGACGGCAAAGGGTGGCATCGCGCAGGCTCCGGCCGCACTTTCGGCCTGTGCAAAATGCGGTGTGTGCGGATAGCGACAAAGAAAGACTCGAAGGTGGGTCAAATGTCCCACCTCTTTTGAATGCCACCGTTTCCATACCACAAACAACTGGGTAATCGCTATAATGCAAGCCCAGTAAAAACACGATGAGCCGCAAGGCGAAATCCGAAGGATATGCATACGATGTCGCAAAACGATCGAACTCAACTGATTCCCGATCCGCAGCAGCCGAGCAGGCACACCGGCGGCGTTCAGTCGCCGCGTCCTATCGCGCCGAGCCGCGGTCAGCAGCGAGGTGCGGCAAACGTTTCCCAACGTCCGAACAAGCAGCATCAGCAGCGCCAGGCAAATGGCAATGCGCCCAAGCAGCCCCCCACGCACGCTCGAGGCGATCGCGGCCCCGCACGCAAACCCGCCGAGAACAATAAGTCGGGCAAAAAGACGACGCTCTTTGTCGTTCTGGGTCTTATCGTCATTGTCTATATCGTAGGCGTTGTAGCGTTTTCGCAGGTAGCCTACCCCAACACCACTATCGCCGGCGTCGATGTCTCGTTCTCCAACGCTTCGTCTGCCGCCACCAAGGTCAACTCGGCTTGGAAGCACTATAAGCTCACCGTGACAGGCGATGATTTTAGCTGGACCTATCAGCCCGAGTCCGATGAGCCCATTGTCGACGGCGAAGCTGCCGCAAAAGAGATTATCAGCCGCAACGAAGCCATTGTATGGCCGGTTCGCCTTGTAGAATCCTTAAGCGGCAAGACCAAAACAACCGCTAGCTCCAACGAAGTCGATCTTGATCAAGACGTCGACCTGTCCATGCTCTCCGACACCTTTGACCAAAAGCAGTTTGAGAAGGATCTGGGCGCCGCCATCGACGAGTTTAACGAGGGGCGTTCGGGCGCGTTCGAGGCCAATAGCTCCTATGACGAGCAGGCCGGCAAGTTTACCGTCGAGAAGGCGCGCTCCAACGAAAAACTCAACCGCGAGCATGTCATTAAGTATGCCGAGCTCGAGCTTGCCTCGCTGGCCGAGACCGTAGATCTTTCCAAGCTCGGCAACGATGCCTATGAGCCGCTCAATGGAACGCTGACCGATGATCAGATTCAGTCCGCATGCGATGCCGCCAACAACTTCTTGGGCGTCAACGTGACCCTCAAGCTCAACGGCGAGGATGCCGGAAAGGTTGATGGCAGCTCCGTGTTGCAGTGGATCAGCTTTGCCGATCCTGCCAACCCCACGCTCGATACGTCGCAAATCAGCAGCTGGGCAGCCGAGCTCGCGAACGGCTTTAATACCGTGGGCTCCACTCGCTGGTGGACGCGCGCCGATGGCAAGCAGTGTGCCGTCGAAGGCGGTGACTTTGGTTGGTCCATTGACAGCAGCTCGCTCGCCAAGCAGGTCGAGGACGCCATTAACAACAAGCAGACCGGCGAAATCGAGATCAAGTACTCCCAGAAGGCCGACACCTTTACAGCAAAGGGAGAGCCCGACTGGAAGGCGTATATCGACGTCGATCTGTCCGAGCAGCACGCGCGCTACTACGACGAGAACGGTAATATCGTTTGGGAGGCCAACTTTATTTCCGGCAAGCCGGGAGAGGACGCCACCCCCGAGGGCGTATGGCAGATCAACAGCAACAATGGCGCCAGCAAGCTTATCGGTGCCAAGGACCCCGAGACCGGCAAGCCCAAATACGAGAGCCCGGTCAGCTATTGGATGCCGTTCGAGGGCAATATGGTCGGATTCCACGACGCCACCTGGCAAAACGACAAGAGCTTCGATAATGCCGAGTCGTACAAGTGGTGCGGCAGCCACGGTTGCATCAACCTGCGCCTGGCCGATGCCAAGGCGCTGCACGATTGCATCAAAGTCGGCCTGTGCGTGGTTGTCCACTCGTAGTGCAACGCGCGCATTCATACAACGTGGAACTGCTGCGACCAATCTAACAATTCCGAAAGATACCGTCCTATGCGCCTGCCCCAACCGGCGGGCGCATATACTTATCAAGGTTCTTTCTATAAAGGAGACGCTATGCCGAATGTCCCCAACATCACCCCGGGCCCGGATGATACCGAGCACACGCCCGAAGGTGCCACCGAAACGATTCCTCTGATTACAAACGTACATGCCGACAAGCAGAGCGAACGCACGAACGATACGGCCGAGATTTCCGATGAAGAGGCGTACGCCAAGCTCAAGGCAAAACGTGCCGACCGTCGACGCAAAAAGCTGATTCGACGCGGTATTGCCGTCGGCGTCGTAGGTGCCATCGCGCTCATTGCCATTGTCGCAACCCTGGTTATCAATGCGCAGCCACAGGGCGCTAGCGAGCCGGTAACCGACATGGTGACCGAGGGCACGTTTAGCACAACGGTCGAGGCGAAAGGCCAGCTCAAACCCATTTCGTCCTCAGTGGTCTCCCCTTCTGTCGACGGCACGGTCGATTCGATCAACGTGCAGGCGGGCCAATCCGTCAACGAGGGCGACGTGCTCATGACCATTAAAAACGACGAGCTCGATCGTAACGTTGCCGAGGCGCAGCGTGCAGTTGCAGCCGCTCAAGAAGACCTCGCCAACGCGCAGAAAGCCGCAGCTGCCGCGCAGGCCAACCCAACGACGGACGTCGACGGAGGTTCCGCAGCGGCTGGCATCTCCGCCGCATCAGCGGACACGAACGCCGTATCGGCCGCTCAGCGCAGTCTCGCATCGGCCCAGGCAAACCTCGATCAGGCGAACGCCAAGGCCGCCAGCCGAACGGTCACGGCCCCGAGCTCGGGCAGCATCGTGGAGCTCAACGCCAAGGTGGGCGCCACGGTAACAGGCGGAATGATCATGGGCGAAGGCGA
This sequence comes from Collinsella sp. AM23-17, assembly GCF_003470945.1. Taxonomy (NCBI): domain Bacteria; kingdom Bacillati; phylum Actinomycetota; class Coriobacteriia; order Coriobacteriales; family Coriobacteriaceae; genus Collinsella; species Collinsella sp. AM23-17. The sequence goes on from NZ_QRHU01000001.1 coordinate 47,249, forward strand.
CACGAGCGGCGGCAAGCAGTGCATGCAAATCGCCGACCTGTCCAAGATGAAGGTGACGGTTCAGGTGGGCGAAAAGGATATCGCCAAAATTGCCGTGGGCCAAAGCGCCAACGTGACCTATCCCGCGTTTCCCGATATCGTGAGTCAAGGCACCGTCACGGCTATCGCCTCGGTGGCAAACTCTGACTCCGGCTCCGGTAGCGGCGGCAGCGTGACCTTTAACGTCGACATCCTCATCGAAGCACCCGACAGTCGCCTCAAGCCGGGTATGACTGCCGAGGTCTCGGTAGTGACCGAGAAGCTCGACGACGTGGTTATGGTGCCGACGATGGCACTCATGACCGAAGATGGCGAACACTATTACGTCAACGTGGCAACCGATGACGAGGGCAAGCAAACCCGTCGCGTGAAAGTGAACGTCGTGACGCAAAACGATAACGAAGCCGTAGTCGGCAAGACGCAGGTCAAGCGCGACGACCAGGGCAACGAAATCAACCCAGACGTCCCGGTTACCAAGCTACGCGACGGCGACACCATCGTGACGGATACCGGCACAGGCATGACGGCAGACGGCGGCGACAATACGTCTGCCGACGAGGGCATGTAATGCGTCCCGTCATCGACATCCGCAACGTGCACCGCATCTTCGAGAGCGAGGCCGGCTGCGCCCATATTCTGCACAACGTGAGCCTGGCGGTTGATCCCGGCGAGTTCGTCGCCATCACCGGCCCCTCGGGCTCAGGCAAGTCGACGCTCATGAACATCCTGGGCTGCCTGGACAAACCAACGGCGGGCGATTACTTCCTGCAAGGGCTCAACGTCGCCGAGCTCGACGATGACGAGCTCACCGAGGTGCGAGCGCTGAGCATCGGCTTTGTCTTTCAGAGCTTTAATCTGCTGCCGCGCCTGACGGTGATCGAAAACGTCATGCTGCCGCTGTCCTACACCAATGTGCCGCGCAGCCAGCGCGAGATGCGCGCCGTGCACGCGCTGCAGGCCGTCACGCTGCCCGTCGACCACTGGGACCACCGCATATCCGAGCTCTCGGGCGGCCAGATGCAGCGTGTCGCCATCGCGCGCGCTCTTGTCAACGATCCACCCATCATTTTGGCCGACGAGCCAACGGGAAACCTGGACTCCGCCACGGGAGCGCTCGTCATGGAAACCTTCCACAAGCTCCAGGAGCGCGGCAAAACCATCGTGCTTATCACACACGACCCCGGCATCGCCGCCGAGGCCGACCGTGCCGTGACCATCCGCGACGGTCGCATTCACGACGGCGCGTATATTCCGCATGCACCGCGGACCCTACGCAGCGCCGTAGATAGCCTGCCCATGATTTCCGCCTCCGCCAACCCGCCGAAAGGAGTGATGGCATGAGCGCGCGCGATCTTATCCAGGAAGCCCTTCACTCGCTCGAGGCCAACAAGGGGCGCAGCCTGCTCACCATCCTGGGCATTGTCATCGGCATCGCCTCGGTCATTGCCATGACTTCGCTCATCGGCGGCATCCAAAACAGCTTGGTCAACAGCCTGGGCCTCAACGCAGCTCGCATGGTTCAGATCTATTCGTCCCAAGAACTCTCTGATTCTGACGTCCAGAAGCTTCAAAAACTGGTACCGCAGATAGAACAGATCGGCATTGTCAACAGCGCGTATACCGAGTACAAGACCGGCGATAAAAGCTATACCGTCATGGCACAGGGTGTCGATAGCGACATGCTCGACGCCGTGGGTGCCAGTAAGCTCGTTGCGGGGCGCACCTACACCGATGTCGAGTCAAAGGCAGGCTCGCGCGTGGCGCTCATCAGCCGCGGCGGCGCCGATCAGCTTTACGGCAACGAACAGGATGCGCTGGGAAAAACCATCAAAGTGTCCAACGGCGAGGTGCAGATTGTAGGCGTGATTGATGGCGGCAGCGACTCCATGGGCTCGCTCACTTTGTATATGCCACGCGAAACCATCTCCGGCCTATTTGGCGACGAGAATCCTTCATTCCCCAGCGTGACGGCACTTGCCGCCGAGGGCACGGACATGGATGAGCTCTGCAAGACCATCGAGTCCAAGGTGCGCGCGATGAAGGGCATCACCGAGGATGATGAGTACGACAGTGTATCGGCGACCTCCATGAAAAGCGCTATCGACTCCCTCAATTCCTTTATGGGCGCCTTCTCGCTCATCATGGGTGCTGTCGCCAGTATCTCGCTGCTTGTCGGCGGTATCGGCATTATGAACATGATGCTCACCAACGTGACTGAGCGCATCCGCGAGATCGGCATCCGTCGCGCTCTGGGCGCCAGTCGTCGCGATATCACCGCGCAGTTTTTGGCCGAGTCCTCGGCGCTGTGCGTCACCGGTGGCCTGCTGGGTGTCCTGATAGGCTATCTGCTGGCCTGGGGCCTCGCGATGTTTGCCTCCGGATCCGGGATTCTTGGCGAGCTCGGTGCCAGCGGGCAAATCACACCGAGTTTTTCAATCGCCACGGTGCTGCTGGCCTTCGCCGTCTCCGTCGGCATCGGCGTAATATTTGGCTTCTACCCCGCTCGACGCGCGGCAAAGCTCGATCCGGTGGAGTGCCTACGCTACCAGTAAGCCACCACCAACAAGTTGCGGTGAAATAGGGACTGAATATGCTATCTAGCAGCAAAAGCAGACACTAATTCACCGCAACTTATTGAAGGGCTGCTTGCGCCAGTTCCGGGCGTCGTCCTCGAGCTATTGGCGGATGACGGGCTTGTACGGGTCGGGCTTGCTCGAGGCGATCCTCCTCGCGGGCGGGAGGGCGCGCAGGCGCGGCGAGCGCCTAGCGCGCGAACTCCCGTAAGAGCGCGTCTTCCACTTCCCGAAGCGAAAGGGCCCCGCCTCCCTCGGCGGGACGGGTGACCACGATACAGCGCGCTCCCACGGCGCGCGCTGCGGCGAGCTTCTCGGCCGTGCCGCCTACGGTTCCCGAGTCCTTGGTCACAAGCCACCGGGCGCCCACCTGCCGAAGCATCGCCTCATTGAGCTCGCGGGTGAAGGGCCCCTGCATGCCGATGACGTGCGACGGCGAAAACCCCGCGTCGATGCACTTCGTTATAGCACCGGGCAGCGGGAGCACACGCACGAAGAAGCGCTCCGCGAAATCGGCGACGTGCGTGTAGGGAGCAAGCTCCTTGCTCCCCGTCGTGAGAAGAACGCGACCCGGGTTCTCGGAGAGAAAGCGCGCCGCGCAGGCGATCGACGCGACCGGCACGACGCCTTTGGGCAGCGCCTCGACCGGGCGCGCAAGGCGCAGACATCGTGCACCCACGACGAGCGAAGCGGCCCGGATGTTGTCGCTTGCGAGCGTAGCGAAGGGGTGCGTGGCGTCGACGACGATGCGCGCGCCGGAAAGCTCGCGCTCCATGTCGGCATCGTCGAGCCTGCCCGCATGCACTTCGATGCCCGGAAGCTCACCCAAAAGCTCGCCTCCGTACTCGGTTGCCGCGTAGGCACGGGCGGGGATGCCCGCCCCGCTCGCCCATTCACACAGAAGGCGGCCCTCGGTGGTGCCGGCGAAGATGCGCAGCGCCGGCACGGATGCGGGGGCCGTCACTTCGCGCCACCCGTGCGCGTGATCTGGTAGAGCAGCGCGTTCATAATGGCCGCCGCCACGGTCGAGCCGCCCTTGCGACCCCTCGCGACGATGGCCGGCACGCGTCGCGCGAGTAGCTCCTCTTTCGCCTCGACCACGTTCACAAACCCGACCGGCACCCCAACGACGAGCGCGGGCGCGATCTTCCCCGCGTCCATGAGCTCGGCGAGGCGCAGAAGTGCTGTGGGAGCGTTGCCGACGGCCACGATGAGCGGACCCTCGATGCCGCAAGCTTTGTCCATGCTCGCAACGGCGCGAGTCGTGCCCGCGGCGCGCGCAGCCGCGGCGACATCAGGGTCGGCCATGAAGCACACGGCCTTGCAGCCGAGCTTCGCGAGCGCGGGCTTGCTTATGCCTGCGAGCGCCATGTTCGTGTCGGTGAGCACCGTGGCCCCTGCGCGCAGTGCGTCGAGCGCACAGTGCGCGGCGTCATGGGTGAACACGAGGGAATCGGCGTACGAGAAGTCGGCAGTGGTGTGGATGACGCGCTTCACGACGGGCTCTTCGAGCGGCGGGAACGTGCGGCCGCCGAGCTCTTCGGTGATGATCTCGAAGCTGCGCCGCTCGATGTCGCCGGGCGCCATCTCCTTGGAATCCATCTAGTACTCCACTCCTTCCCTTGCACATATCCCCTGCTCGTAGGGATGTTTCTCGCACCGCATCTCGGTTATGTAGTCGGCCTTCTCCACGATCTTGCGGGAAGGCGCGCGCCCGGTGAGCGCTACTTCGACGCCGCGCGCGGACATATCGAGCGCGCGGTCCACGAGTGCCTCGTCGACAAGCCCCTTCGAAAGCGCGTCGAGCGCCTCGTCGAGCACGAGCAGTCCCTCTTGCGCGCCCTCGAGCTCGGCGAGCGCGGAAGCGAGGTTCCCATCGTGCAGCTCGCACGTCGCGGCAAGTTCTTCCGACGTCATCGACCAGGTAAACTTGTCCGACGCCTTCCCCGCGAACACGGGCACGCCGAAATGCTCGGCGAGCAGGCGCACCTCCCCGCTTTCGCCGTCTTTCAGGAACTGCACGACGACGACGCGGCGGCCTGCAGCGAGCATGCGAAGGGCGAGGCCCATCGCCGCCGTGGTCTTGCCTTTGCCGTCGCCATGATACACGTGGATCATACGCCCTCCTCGATAATGCGGTAGACATACTCCATGTCGAGCGCCCCGCGCACGACGTCGGCCAGGCGGTCAAACTCGCGCGCACGGTGATCGGCTGCGGACGCCGCGCCCGCAGCACCCACGACGCTCTCGGGTAGGCCGCGCATGCGCGCGAGCGAGCGCGCGAGGGCGAGCGCCACCCCCGGTTCGTCGAACAGGCCGTGGAGATAGGTTCCGAACACGTTTCCGCAGGCCGCGCCTTCCGGTTTGCCGCCAATCGTGCCCGCAGGAGCGCAGAAGACGGTCGTTTCGCCGTCGTGAATCTCGTACCCGCGCGCCGTCATGCCGTTCCACACCGAGAACGCGCCTTGGGCGCCCGTGATGCGCAGCTCCGACTGGGCGAGGCGCTTTTCCTCCTTGAACACCGTACTTGCAGGGATGAGCCCGAGCCCGCGCGCGGTGCCAGCGCCTTCCCTGCCGTGCGGGTCGGAAAGCTCGTCTCCCAAAAGCTGGTAGCCTCCGCATATGCCGAGCACCGGCGTGCCCGCGCCCGAAAGCGCGCGTACACAGGCTCCGATGCCGCTAGCCGCAAGCCAGCGCGCGTCGTCGAGCGTAGTCTTCGAGCCGGGAAGCACCACCAGGTCGGGTCGGCCCAGATCGGTCGTCGAGGAAACGTAGCGCACGCCCACGCCGGGCACGCGCGAAAGCGGGTCGAAGTCGGTGAAGTTCGACAGATGCGGAAGACGCACGACGGCGACGTCGATGACGCCGCGCGCCTCGCGGGCAGATAGGCGCGGCGCGAGCGAGTCCTCGTCGTCCAGGTCGAGCGTAAGATACGGCACGACACCCACGACGGGAACTCCGCACATCTTCTCGAGCGGGGCCAAACCCGGGCGCAGGATTTCCACATCGCCGCGGAACTTGTTCACCACAAGCCCCCGCAAAAACGCGCGGTCATCGGGCGCAAGGAGCGCGACCGTGCCGTAGAGCTGGGCAAATACCCCGCCCGGGTCGATGTCGCCCGCAAGCAGCACGGGGGAGGACACGGCGCGCGCGAGCCCCATGTTGACGATGTCGTTTTCGGCAAGGTTGATTTCGGCGGGGCTGCCGGCGCCCTCGATGACGATGACGTCGTTTTCCTCCGCGAGCGAATCGAACGCCTCCAAAATCTGCGGCATGAGCGCCTTCTTTCGCGCGAAGTAGTCCCTCGCAGCGAAGGCTCCCTGCGCCTTGCCGGCCACGATGAGCTGGCTTCGGTGGCCGCTTTCGGGCTTGAGCAGGATGGGGTTCATGCGCACGTCGGGCGCGATGCCGCACGCCTCGGCCTGCATGATCTGGGCGCGCCCCATCTCGAGCCCGTCGGCCGTGACACCGCTGTTGAGTGCCATGTTCTGGCTCTTGAAGGGAGTCACGCGCAGGCCGTCCTGCGAAAGTACGCGGCACAGCCCCGCCGCAAGCAGGCTCTTCCCCGCGTTCGACATGGTGCCCTGGATCATGATGGGCTTGGCCCTACCCACGGGTATCGACCTCCTTCGCCGAGCCTCGGCCATCCGCGCCCGCCATAGCGCCGCTGAAAGAAGCGCCGCCCCGTTCGTCGGGTTCGCCTTCGCCCGATGCACCTTCCGCCCGAAGCACGCGGCTGAACGCCATCGCAAGCCGGGCATTCTCCTTGCGCGTGCGCACCGCGACGCGGCACCAGAAACGGGACAGTACCGAAAACGAGTCGCACGTGCGGACCAAAACCCCCTGTTTATACAGGCGCTCGGGGATGTCTTTCGCCGGCGTGCGGACTAAAAGGAAGTTCGCATCCGACGGCACGACGGAAAGCCCGAGCGAGGAGAGCTCGTGGGAAAGCCACGCTCGCTCGCCCGCCAATACATCGCGCGTGCGCGAGACGTATTCAATGTCTTCCAGGGCGGCGATGCCCGCGGCCTCGGCGACCGAGGAGACGGGCCACGCCTGCCCCGCCCGGCGAATCCCCTCGATGAGTTGGGCGTTTCCGCTGATCAGATATCCCAGCCGCAAGCCCGCCATTCCGTAGAGCTTGGTGAACGCGGAGAGCACGGCCACATGGCGCGAACACGCGGCGCGTGCGGCCACGCTCCTTTCGCGGGCGTCGGGCGCAAATCCGAGGAAGCACTCGTCCACGACGAGCAGCGCGCCCACCTGCTCGCAGCGGCAAGCCGCGGCATCGATCACGCTGGGGTCGACGAGGCGCCCCGTAGGGTTGTTCGGATTGCAGAGGTACGCCACGTCTCCCGGCCCCTCGATCGCGCGGGCGAAGGAGGTGGGCACGTCGAAGTCGTCCGCTTCGGAGAGCGGGAACTCCTGCACGCATGCGCCGTAGTACGATGCCGCCTCCGCATATTCAGAAAACGTCGGCGCGCACACGACGATGCGCTTCGGGCGCACCGCCGCGGCGAGCCGCCAGATGATGTCGGACGCGCCCGCGCCGCAGACGATAGTATCTTCGGGAATGCCCTGGGCGCGCGCTAGGGCGCGAACGAGGGCGAGGCTTTCCCTATCGGGGTAGGCGTCGATTCGAGAAAGCGCCTTGCAAGCTGCGGCGACGGCGCGCGGCGAGGGGCCTGCCGGATTCACGTTCACCGAGAAGTCAATGAGGTCGGAGGCGCCCCCTTCGCAAGCGATGCCGAGCGATTGCCAGCTGCCCCCATGCGCACGGGCGCGCAGGATCCCCCCGTCAGCCCGGGGCGCGGCGTGGTCTTCCCTCATAACATCGCCCCCACGGCGAGCACGACCACCGCGCGCACAGCGCCGAAGACGACGAGCGCGCATACGGACGCGGCGAGCATGAGCCTTGTCGCCCGAACGATGTCGCCCCACTCGATTTCGCGGGACGCATCGCCTATCGTCGGTTTCTCAACGAGCTTGCCGAAATACACCGCGGGTCCTGCCAGGCGCAGCCCGAGCGCGCCCGCGCACGCTGACTCGGTCTGCGCCGCGTTCGGGCTCGCATGGCGACGCCTGTCGCGGCGCCAGATGCGCGCCGCCCCGCGCGCGTCGAGCCCGACGATCGGGCACACGGCGATCATGAGCAGGGCCGATAAGCGCGAGGGGATCCAATTCACCGCATCGTCGAGGCACGCCGAGGCGCAGCCGAAGTCGATGTAGCGCTCGTTTTTGTAGCCCACCATGCTGTCGAGCGTGTTCACCGCCTTGTACGCCATGCCCAAGGGCGCACCCCCGATCATAAGGTAGAAAAGCGGCGCGATGACACCGTCGCTCGCGTTCTCCGCCACCGTTTCCACGGCGGCGCGCGCGACGCCCTGCTCGTCGAGAACAGACGTGTCGCGTCCCACGATGAGCCCGACGGCTTCGCGCGCCGCGACAAGGCCGCCCTTCGAGAACGCGCGGGCAACGGCCAGGCTCTGGCGGCGCAGCTCGCATGCCGCGAGAATCTGATAGCTCGCCCATGCCTCGGCCACGAAGCGCAAGCCGGAGTGAACCATGCCGCAAACATGCAGGATTCCCCAGGTCAAAAGCCCACACGTAAGCGGAAGCGCCACGGCGAGCACAAGCCCTGCGGCGCGCGTGCCCGCGGACGTTTGCGGGAATGCGCCCCGCAGGCGGCCTTCGGCCCACGTGATCGCGCGCCCCATGGCGACGACGGGATGGGGAAGCCAACGCGGGTCGCCGAAGGCAAGGTCGGCCGCGAACCCGGCGGCGACGGCAAGAATCGTCATCACCGGGCATCGCCCCCCGAAGCGGGGCGAACGTCGCGAAGGCAGCGCCCATCCCAGGTGGCGGCCCATGCGCCGCCCGGCTCGGTATGCACGTCGAAGTATCCCATTTTCGGGACAGCTAGCTCGGAGAGCAGCGCTTTCACGGTACCCGCGTGAACGACGAAGACGGCGCGCCCACTCCCCTGGGCGCGCTCCGATTTGCATGCCTCCCGAAACGCCGCGACGACGCGGCGGGTGAAATCGCTCTTGCCCTCGCCATGCGGGCAGCGCGTCTCGCACCAGGAGTCTACCCAGGCGCGGTAGCGCGCATCCTCTTTAAGCTCGGCGGCGCTTCGCCCCTCGAAGTCGCCGAAATCCATCTCGCGCAGACCGGGGCACGCCATAAGCTCCGCGTTCGGGAAGAGGATGCGCGCCGTCTGGTCGGTTCGGGCCATGCCGCTCGTGATAACACGGAACACGTCACGATCGCACGCGAGGTCGCGCAAAGCGCGCTCGCCCGCGCTCGACAGGGGCTCGTCGGTGCCCGCCCCGCTGTAGCGATGGTCTTCCGTGCCCGCCGTGGCACCATGGCGCACGAAGACGACTTCCAAAGGCGCGCCCGCGCCCTGCGTCCCTCGAGGCGCATCGGCAAGGTTTCCTTTGATGACCTGGGGAATCCCGCACGTCATGCGCACGACGACGTCGGCGCGCGCAGCGAGCGCGCATCCCAGGCGCCCCGCGCGCTCGCGCCATTGGGCGTCTTCCGCACGCATGGGGACGACCCCCGAGCCGACCAAGGGCAGAATCACTGCGTCGAAGCCGATCAGCCGCTCGAGCGCCCGGTCAGCGTCGAGCGCGCGTACGAGTTCCTCAGCACGGTATGCGACGCGGCCGGCAAAAGCCGCGGGCACGACGCCCTCCGCAAGCTGCGCCGCGTCGACGAAATCGTCCGCCGCGAACCCGAGCTTTTCACGCACGAAGGTCCTCTTCCCCGAATGCGCGCCACCTACCACGAGCATCATAGGAGCATGCCCCCCACCACCAGCATGGCAAGCATCGCGAGCTCGGCCCATTGCAGAAACCATCCGGCCAAATCCCCCGTCACCCCGCCGAAGCGGGACAGGGCAACATGGCGGTACCACGCGAGCACCAAAAGCCCCGCCACCGCCATAAAGGCGCCGACGGCCTGAGCGCACGCGACCATCCCTGCAGCCGAAGCCGCAGCGAAAGCGCAAAGCGGCACGACGATCGCCGCGCGCTTCTTCGCAGGCGAGAGCCCCGCGGCCATGCCGTCCGCCCGCGCGGCAGGCCAGCATTCAACGGCGAGTCCCGAAAGCGCGCGGGAGAACACGAGCGAGCACAGAAGCGCGAGGAACGCCTCCACCGTAAGCGGCAGCGCGGTGAACAGGGAAAACTGCAGAATAAGGTACACAACAACACCGATGACCCCGAAGGCGCCCGCCCGCGGATCGTGCATGATCTCGAGCTTTCGCTCGCGCGGGGCCCAACTTGCAAGCGCATCGGAGGTGTCGCAGAGCCCGTCTAGGTGGATGCCTCCCGTCACCGCCACAGGCAGCGCCGCGAGCACGGCCGCGACGATGGTCGCGGGCACGCCGAGCAGGTTCGCCACGTGCCCCCACGCCGTCATGAGGAAGCCTTCCGCAAGGCCCACCAGGGGAAACGCGGCAAGTGCATGGGTTGACCCGAAATCGGTCCAGGCCGATTTCGGGACGGGGATGCGCGAGAACGTTCCGAACGCCGCGCCGATTGCCTCTGCTATCTTCACCTTGTAGGTCCTTCGCCTTTCATCCACACGGGAATCCCGCATACCACTTCGACTGCATGGTCGGCCAGCGCCGCCACGCCCGCGTTCACGCGCGCGAGCGCGCGCCTCCATGCCTCGGTCCCCTCATCGTAGCGCATCTCATCGGCGAACACGTCGACGGTGACCACCACCGTATACGCAGCGGCCTGAGCGAGCCGTTCGATGCCTCCGAGCACCTCGGACGCCGCAGCGTCGGGGTCACGTGGGGACAAGCCGCCTTCCGCGAAAAGCTCGTTCGCAACCAGGTTGCCCACGTCCTCCAAAAGAAGCGTACAGCCGCGCGGAAGCCCGGACACTGCGGCGCCCACGTCACGCGTGCGCTCGAGGGTGGAAAACCCCTTGCCCTCGCGCAGCGCCCGATGGCGCGCGATGCGGCGGGCGCCCTCTTCCCCGAAGGGCTCCATCGTTGCCAAGTACACGCGGGGGCCGTCGTGCCCGAGGCACAGGGACTCGGCGTAGGCGCTCTTACCGCTCGCGGCGGCGCCGATGACGAGCGTCACCGTCATTTCCCGGCCTCGAAATGCTCGTAAGCAGCCATGCCAGTCGCCGTGAACGTCTTCCCATCCCGGTACACACGCAGCGCCGAATCCAGAAGGGGCAGATACGCCATGGCGCCCGCGCCCTCGCCCAAGTGCATGCCTGCGTCGAGGGGTGCCTTTATGCCAAGCTCGCGAAGGAGCTCCCGGCTTGCGGGTTCGCTTGATGCGTGGGTGCCCACGAGGTAGCCCAAGGCGTTGGGGCACAGGCGCGCCGCGCACAGGGCCGCCGTGCAGGATATGACCCCGTCGAGGAGCGCCGGCGCCTTCGAGGCCGCGGCCCCCAGGTAGAAGCCGCACATCGCCGCGATGTCGAAGCCGCCCACCTTCGAGAGCACGTCGATCGGGTCGGCGGGATCGGGCGAGTTCGCGTCGATAGCGCGCTCGACCACGTCGCGCTTGCGCGCGAGCGAGGCGTCCGAGAGCCCCGCGCCGCGCCCGACAAGGCTCCGCGCGTCCGCCCGGATGAGCACTGCGGCCACCGCCGCCGAGGTGGTCGTGTTGCCGATGCCCATCTCGCCCGCGGCGAGAAGGCGCACGCCGGCGCGGGCAAGCCCGCACGCGACGGCGATTCCGACCTCGATCGCGCGCACGGCCCCATCGCGAGACATAGCGGAGCCGAGAGCGATGTTGCCGCTCCCCCGCCGCACGTTCGCGCGCACCATGCGCGCGTCTTCTATGCCCCGGGCCATACCCACGTCGACGGGCACGACCTCGGCACCCGCGAACGCCGCCATGCGGCAGGCGCTCGCGGCCCCCTCGCACATGTTGCGCGCGACGGCTCGCGTCACATCTTGCCCGCTTTGCGACACGCCTTCGGCAACGACCCCGTTGTCGGAGAAGAATACCGCGAGCGCACGGGGAAACTCGGCCACCTCGGCGCTCCCCTGAGCTGCGGCGATACACGCGACGGCGTCTTCAAAGTCGCCCAATCCCCCCAAGGGGTGCGCGATGGAGTCCCACGCGGCGTACGCGGCGGCACGGGCGCACTCGTCTGCGGGCGCGATCCGGGAAAGCGCGGCTTCGAGCACGGCGCCCGGCGCCGACGAGAACGCGCGCTCGACTTCCTCGCGGATGCAGGCAAGCGCGGTTTCGGTTGCTTCAGCCATGCCGCCTCCTCTCTGCGAACGACGCTGCGGCAGACGCGAACGCGCGCGCAACGTCGGGGTTCGCAGGATAGTACACATGCGGGAAGCCCGCCACCAGGGACGGGGTGGTCGTCATGCACGGCCAGCCCTTGTCGCGCCGGGGCTTCTGCGCCCAAAAGTCGCCGCCCGGGCAGGTGGACTGCCAGTAGTGGAACTCGTGCGCGCGGATGCGTGTGCCGCGCGGCCCGTAGAGCCCGTCGCGTTGGGAAGTGAGCTCCACGTACCCGAAATGGGACAGCCTTCCCCCGTTCTCGCTTGCGCCCTCAAGGGCGCCCGCAACAGGCCAGCGCCACCCCTCGCTATCGGCGATTTCGCGCTGCAGGTACAGAAACCCACCGCATTCGGCGACCGTCGGCATGCCGGATTCCACCGCGCGCCGCACCGCCTCGCGCATCGACACGTTCTCGGAGAGCTGCCGCGCATGGAGCTCCGGGTAGCCGCCCCCCAGATAGAGGGCGCTTGTCCCCCGGGGCAACTCGCTATCACACAGGGGGCTGAAAAAGGCCAGCTCGCAACCCAGGTCCTCGAGCGCGCGCAGATTCTCCTCGTAATAGAACGAGAACGCCTCGTCACGCGCGACGGCGACGATGGGCCGCGCTCCCGCGATCGGCTCCAACCGGTAAGGTTCCTCGCGGATATCGGGTGCCGTCGCCGCTATTTCGAGCAAGCGGTCGACGTCGATGCTCTTTTCCACCAGCTCGGCCATCTTGTCGATGCGCGCGGAGAGCTGCTCGACCTCGTCGGCGGTCACAAGCCCCAGATGCCGGCTTTCGAGCGAGAACGCCTCGTCGGCGGGGATATTCCCCAAAACCGCGACGCCCGTGTGCTTCTCGATCGCAGGCGCCGCATAGGCGCAGGCAGCGGCGCTCGTCTTGTTCAGCACGACGCCGCGCACGTTCGCACAAGGCAGGAACTCGGCGATGCCGCGGATTACAGCGGCGAGCGATAAAGACGCCCCGCGCCCGTTCACCACTAAAACGACCGGCGTTTCCGTGTCGCGCGCAACCTGGTAGCTGCTCGCGTCGGCCACGCCGGGCGCCATGCCGTCGTAGAAGCCCATAACCCCCTCGAGCACCGCGACATCCGCGCCCGCGACGCCGCGTGCGAGCAGGGCGCGCAGCGTCGGGGCGTCGGTGAAGAAGCCGTCTAAATTGCCCGAGCGCGCACCCACGACGCGGCGATGAAAGAGCGGGTCAATGTAGTCGGGGCCGCATTTGAAGGCCGCGCATGCAAGGCCGCGGCGCGCGAGCGCGCGCAGGAGCGCGCACGTGACGACCGTCTTGCCGCTCCCGCTCGAGGGCGCAGCGACCATGAAGCGCGGGATGGACGTACTCACCGGGCACCGCCTTCCCCGCCTGCGGCGTTGCAGTTAGCAAGCGAGACCACCTCAACGGATGGTTTCCCCTCGGTAGAGGGGTCCTCCCCGACAGGCGACTCAACAAGCGCCCCGACATCGGCAAGCTCCTCGGCATCCGCGCCCGCACCACGCGCGCTGACGAGGAACACGGGGTTTTGTGCCTTCATAAGATGGTGCGAGCCTACAGCCTCGGCACGGGCGGCCGACACCTGGCACGCCTCGAACCCCTTAAAGCGCGAACCCGAGAGGAGCGCGCACGCCTCGGTGAGCGTCTCAACGGTGACGCACGGCACGCACAGGCGAACCTGCGAGTTCTTCTCGAGCGCCGCCTCCACGATGGAGGGAAGCTCGCCCGCGCTCCCGCCGACGAACACGGCGTCGGGGACGGGCAGTTTCGCGAGCGCTTCGGGGGCAACACCGGGGACCGCATGCACGTTGCCGCACCCGAATGCATCCGCGTTCTCTCGGATGAGCCGCACGCCGGCCGCGTTGCGCTCGACCGCCCATACCGACCCCGCTCGCGCGACGAGCGCCGCCTCAATCGACACGCTCCCCGTGCCGGCGCCGACATCCCACACGGTGTCGGTCGCGGTAAGGCGCAGCTTCGCGAGCGCGACGGCGCGCACCTCCTGCTTGGTCATGGGAACGTCGCCGCGGATGAAGAGCTCGTCGGGAATGCCCGAGGAAGCGTACGGCCAGCGGGAGCTCGCGGCGCGGGATGCGCCCGCAGAGTCCGCCGCGAAAGAAGCCGCCGCGGGCGCAAACGCGCCGGCCGGCGCCTCGGAGGCTGCGCTAGAGTTCGCAGGCGACCCGGCGCAGCCTGCGAACTCGATAAGCATCACGTTCAAGTCGTCGAACGTCTGACCTGCGATTTCACTTGCGGTCGCGCAGGTGATGCGCTCGTCGGGGTACGACAGGCGCTCGGCCACCGTCACGCGCGCGTCCCCGAAGCCAGCCTGCACAAGCTCGCCCGAAAGCCGCGAGGGGTCTTCCCCGCCCGACGTGGCGAGGAAGAGCTCACCTGCGCGCTCGGCCTCGGCCACGATGTCGCACGCCACGCCGTGAGCGCTCGCGAAGCGCCAATCCTGCCATGGACGCGCGAGGCGCGCGGCGAGATACGACGCTGAGCTTATGCCGGGAATGACGCGCACGTCCACCTGCGCGTCGCCGGAGAGCGCCTCCACCAGGCGGCGCGCGCCGCTGAACAGCCCCACATCGCCCGTCATCACGACCACGGCGCGCTGCCACGACGCCGCATCGGTGAGCGCGGCGACGATGTCCGCCGTCTTCACGAGCTCGCATCTCACCACGTCGGGCGGCACGTCGATGCTGACAAGCGCGCGATGAGCGCCGATGACCACGTCGGCGATGTCAATCGCGTCGAGCGCCGCGCGCGAGAGCAAGTCGGGGTTTCCGGGCCCCGCCCCGATGATCGTTACCTTTCGCATGGAATCTCCCGATACCCGCGCGGCGTGACCATACGGCCGCCTACGCGCTTCGTGTCCGCGTTGCCGACGAACACGGTGGTGAACATGTCGGCGTCGAACTCCCCCAGCTCGGAGAGCCTGCACATGCCCGACTGCTGCCCCTCGCGCCCGATGTTGCGTACCCAGCCGCAGAGCGTGTCGGGGGCCTTCCATTCGAGCATAATCTTCGCCGCGCGCGAGAGCCTGTCGGCGCGCTTTCTGCTGCGCGGGTTGTACAAACAGATGCAGAAGTCGGCGCTCGCCACGGCGGCGAGCCTGCGCTCGATGACCTCCCACGGCGTGAGCAGGTCGGAGAGCGACACGACCGCGAAGTCGTGGGCAAGCGGGGCGCCGAGCACCGCCGACCCGCTCTGAGCCGCGGTGGCCCCGGCGATAACTTCCACGTCTACATCGGGGTAGTCCTCAGCAAGCTCCAGCACGGGGCTCGCCATGCCGTACACGCCCGCGTCACCGCTGCACACAAGCGCCACGGCTTCTCGGCACTGCGCGCGCGAAAGCGCCAGGCGGCACCGCTCGACCTCGTGCATCATCGGCGTCGCGAGATGCGCCGCGTCGGGCACGGCGGCGAGCGCGAGCTCCACGTATTTCGTATACCCCACAACGATGTCGGCCGCCTCGAGCGCGCGCCGAGCCGCAATCGTCATGCCGTCGGGGCCGCCCGGGCCGATCCCCACCACGAAGAGCTTTCCCATCACCGCTCCTTAAACGAAAGTTCGATAGTTACCTTGGAAAACGCGACGGTCACGCCGCCGTGAGCGAGCTTCGGGAAGATAAGTTTGCCCCCGCCCGCGAGCGCCGCGCGCTCGCACACATTGTCGACCCCCACCGTCGCGCGCACGAAATCAGATGGCGAAACGCTACCTTCGACCTGCGACAACTCCTCTGCGGAATACGTCGCAAGCGGAATCTTGCGCGCGCGGCAGAAGGCGAGCAGACCCTCCTCGTGCGCCTTCACGTCGATCGTCGCCGCCTCGCGCACGGCCGAAGGCGAGATACCCGCCTGCCCGCACGCGAGAAGAAACGCCTCCCCGATCGCTTCGGCGCACGCACCGCGACGGCACCCTATGCCCGCAACGATGCAGGGCACGACAAGGCGAAGCGGCTCGGGCGCAGGCGCCTGCGCCCGCACGCCCGCCGGCTTCCCCGTCTCACCGGCGGGCACGACATCGCCCGTCGTCTCCGCTGCGCGAACGGACGCACCTGCATTCGCGCCAGCGAACGGCGACACGACGATATCGGCCCGAGCGCGGTCGGACGCAATGTCAACCCCCTCAGGCGGCTGTCCCGAAATCGGCATGTCGGAATAGAGCGCCACGCGCCCGCCCGAAAGCAGCCGCGCCGACACTCGCTTGATGGCCTCGGGATTCGAAACGGCGAGCCCCGCACGGCGCGCCCACGTATCCACCGCCCACACGCCGCGGACGTCGGTCGCCGTGGTGATGACGGGGATGGCCCCTGCCGCGCGTGCCACAGTTTGCGCAAGCTCGTTCGCACCGCCCAAATGCCCCGACAAAAGCGAGACGGCAAAGCGCCCCGCCTCGTCGATGGCCACAACCGCGGGATCGTTTGCCTTCGAGGCGACATACGGCGCGATCGCCCGCACGGCGATGCCCGCCGCGCCCACGAACAGAAGCGCGTCCGACGCTTCCCACGCGAGCGCCGTCCATGCGCGCAGGTCGGCCTTCCCCTCGCCGAACCCGCGCGAAACGGAAACGTCCCAGCCAGGGTCATCTTCACCTGTCTGCGCACAATCGGAAAGCGCGCGTGCGGTGCGCTCCGCCAACGCATGCCCCCTCTCGGTGAACGCTATGCAGGAAACCCTCATCTAGCGCACCACCATCGTCGAGAAGTAGCTGCCCCGATCGGGCACATCGTCGACCGAGCGGTACACGCGCTCGCCCGGAAGCCCACAGTCCTCTACGAGCTCGGCACCGTCGAAGGCGCCCTCCTCGCGAAGGATGCGCTTCGTGTCCGCAAGCGAGCGGCGCGCCTTCATGACCACCTTCGTCCCCGGCCAGCCGAATGCGCGGCGCACGTCGTCGTAGCCGCCGGGCACGATGTGCAGAGGCGACGACATCTCGGGCGTGAGGTCGCGCTCGAGCGCTGCGGCGACCGCGCAGAAGCTCGGCACGCCGGGAAT
This sequence comes from Collinsella sp. AM23-17, assembly GCF_003470945.1. Classification (NCBI taxonomy): domain Bacteria; kingdom Bacillati; phylum Actinomycetota; class Coriobacteriia; order Coriobacteriales; family Coriobacteriaceae; genus Collinsella; species Collinsella sp. AM23-17. The sequence continues at coordinate 64,134 of NZ_QRHU01000001.1, forward strand.
GGCGCGCGCCTCGAACCCGCAGGCGCGCACGTCGGGCGCTATGCGCTGGAAGGTGGCGTAGATGCTCGGGTCCCCCAGGTTCAGCAGCGCGACGTCGCGGACCGCATCCAGGTGCACGACAAGCTCGCGAACAAGCGAGGCATGCTCGGCCGTGCGGCGCTCGGCGTCGCGCGTCATCGAGAATCGCACGGGGATCACCGTCTTGCCTGTAAGGTCGACGGCGCCGCGCACGATGTCGAGCGCGACCATGGCCCCGTCCGCCGTCTGCGGTGCGGCGATGACCGGACACGATTCGATTGTGCGGACGGCCTTGATCGTGAGCAGCTCGGGGTCGCCAGGCCCCGTGCCCACCCCGTACAGCACGCCTTTACTCATACGTAGCCCCCAATTCCCCGATAACTGCATCGGCGCCCGACGTGCGGAAAAGCTCTCGGCGCTCGGCGTCGAACACGACCGCGGCGATGTCGCATGCGCCCGCCGCGCGGCGGCGCAACCTGTCATCGATTGCCGCAGCGAGCGAGGCGCGCGCAGCGTCCCCCACGCCGGCGGCCTCGATTACCTCGAGCGCCGCCGTGGTCGTGACCGACGACATGATCTCGCGCACGGTCTTCGCGCCAGCGCCGGCCAAGGCCGCGTGGGCGGCCAGAATCTCCGCGCGGCAGTCGGCGGTACGCGAATGGGTGTCCATGATGCCGCCCGCAACCTTCACCAGCTTGCCGATGTGTCCCACAAGAAGGACATTGGTAAATCCCTCGCGAACGCAGCAATCAATCGCATCGCCCACGAAGTTGGAGATGAAGACCACCGGCGCACCGTTTAGGTGGAAATGCCCCGAGATGAACTGCCCGCCGTAGTTGCCGGGCGTAAGCACGACTCCGCGTCGCCCCATAGCCGCATGCTGCCGGATCTCGAGCTCGATGCTGTCGCGCAAGGCAGCAAGGCTGCGCGGCTCGACGATGCCCGTCGTGCCCAGGATGGAAATGCCGTCCTCTATCCCCAGGTGCGGGTTGAAAGTCTTTTCGGCAAGGGCAACACCCTCGGGTACCGAAATCGTCACAGCAATATTTCCAGAAAAGCCGTGCGCGGCGCACACCTCGCGCACCGCCGAAGTGATCATCGCGCGCGGCGTCGCGTTGATGGCGGCCGCCCCCACCGGCTGCTCGAGCCCGGGCAACGTCACGCGCCCCACGCCCACGCCGCCATCGACGGAAACTTCCGATTCGCGCGCGGGCACGCCCTTGCTGCCCGCAGCGCCCGTGCCCGACCCCGCATGTTCCACGCGCGCGTACACGAGCACGCCGTCGGTCACATCGGCATCGTCGCCTGCGTCCTTTCGCACGGCGCACTGGGCGCACCCCTCGCCGATGCATGCGTCGACCACGTTCGCCTCGACGGGCAGCCCGCCGGGGGTGACGATCGACACGCGGCCGACGGGCTTTCGTGACAAGAGCATCTCGCAGGCCGCCTTCGCCGCGAGCGCGGCGCAGCTCCCCGTGGTGTAGCCGCAGCGCAGGCGGGTCGTCCCGGTATATATGTAGTGCTCGAAGGCCACGCTAGCTGCTCGCCTTCCGATACCCTGTGGCAAACGAAGGGTCGTAAAGCTTGCTGCGCTCGTACGACTCCGCTTGCGCGCCGTTGTGCGCAAGCCCGCCGCGAGCTCCGAGCACGCGGCCCACCACCACGAGCGCCGTGCGGTCGATGCCCTCTCGCGCGCCCGCATCGGCGAGCGTGCCCACTGTGCATCGCACCACGCGCTCCTCAGGCCAGGTCGCCTTGTACACGAGCGCCGCCGGCTCGTCGGAGCTGCGGCCCGCGGCCAAAAGCTCGGCGGAAAGCTCGGCGAGCATACCCGAGCTCAGGAAGATGACCATAGTCGAGCCGCTTTCCGCCATGGTGCGCATGCCCTCGCCCGCGGGCATGGGGGTGCGCCCGGAAAGCCGCGTGATCACGACCGACTGGCTGATTCCCGGCAGCGTGTATTCCTGGCGAAGCGCCGCCGCGGCACCGCAAAAGCTCGACACGCCGGGCACCACCTCGTAGTCCACGCCGCGCGCGTCGAGCGCGTCCATCTGCTCCTGGATGGCGCCGTACAGGCACGGGTCGCCCGTGTGCAGGCGCACCACTTCCTCGCCCCGCGCATCCGCCGCGCACATCACGTCGAGCACTTCCTCCAAGGTCATGTGCGCGCTGTCGTAGACGACGCAGGATTCCTTGCACTCGGCGAGCAGCTCGGGGTTCACAAGGCTCCCCGCCCAAACGACCACGTCGGCCGCGCGCAGAAGACGCGCCCCGCGCAGCGTGATAAGGTCGGCGGCGCCCGAACCTGCGCCAACGATATAAATCATCCGAGCCTTCCCTTCCCGTTTCTCATCGCAACCGTTTACGCCGCCCTTCGCGCAGCAGGCAAGACACGGCGCCCGCAGCGGCAATCGGCGCAAATACGTAGGCAGGAGGCGCAATGCCGCCCGCCCTGGCTTTGACACGCCCACAAACGCCCACTATCATAGTGGTAGTTTCGGCAACGAGCATATGACAATCGAATAAAAGGAAATGACCGGCGCGGCGCCCACACAGCCCGCGCTGGCTTGCGGAGGGAACCAGGTGGGAATCCTGGGCAAGGGACATTACTGTGTAGGACGCGCGGGCGAACCGCCTCGCGCCCCAAGCCAGACTGCTTCGCCTTTTCCTCACGGCATCGCCGTGGCGTTATCTCCTTGTGAACCCCGAGGAGTGCGCTTCCCTTTCGAATGCAAGAAACAGGCGCGCTATCCCTTTGCGGACGAGCGCGCTTTTCTTTCGCTTGTGCCGATAAGCAACTGTCGCCGGGGGACCGGCAAACCGAGGAAAGGGAAAACCATGTCCGACCAGATGTCACGCCGCGGCTTCATGGGCGCCGCAGCAACCGGAGCCGTCGCGCTCGCCGGATTCGCGCTCGCGGGCTGCTCCAGCACCTCCGCGAGTCCCGAGAAATCGAGCGAAAAGGAGAAGGCCGTGAAGCCGGTCATTCTCGTCACGAGCTTCGGCACGAGCTACAACGACTCGCGCCACATCACCATCGGCGCCATCGAAGACGCTATCCGCGAGAAGTACTGGCAGGACTACGACATCCGCCGCGCCTTCACCGCGCAGATCATCATCGACAAACTGAAGAAGCGCGACGGCATCACGATCGACAACATGACCGAGGCGCTCGACCGCTGCGTGGAAGACGGCGTGAAGGAAATCGTCGTGCAGCCGACGCATCTCATGGCTGGCCTGGAATACGCCGACGTGAAAGACGAGCTCGACAAGTACGCCGACAAGTTCGACAAGATCTCGCTCGGCGACCCGCTGCTCACCTCCGACGACGACTACAAGAAGGTGGCCGCAGCCATTAAGGAGAACATGGCGTCCTTCGACGACGGCAAGACGGCGCTGTGCCTCATGGGCCACGGCACCGAAGCCGATTCCAACGCCGACTATGCCAAGATGCAGGAAGTGTTCAAGAACGAGGGCTTGACGCAGTTCTTCGTCGGCACCGTCGAGGCTGAACCGACCTGCGAGGATGTTATCGCCGCTGCGAGCGCCGCAGGGTACAAGAAGGCCGTGCTCGCGCCGTTCATGGTGGTCGCGGGCGACCACGCGAACAACGACATGGCAGACGAGACCGACCCCGACAGCTGGGCTGCGAAGTTCGTGGCCGCCGGCTTCGAAGTGACGTGCCTGCTCCAGGGTCTGGGACAGAACGCCGCGGTCGACGACATCTACGTCTCGCACGTGGACGACGCCATCGCCAAGCTGTAAACTCGCCGCGCACGGGGGCGCCGGTCGCGTCCCCGTGCAACGGGCATGCGCCTTCCCCGACCGACGGCGCATGCCCGTTGCATTCGCATCCCGCCCGCCCACCGCACGGCGCGGGCGGTCGAAGCGATTGAAAGGAACCCCTCCATGTTGAAGAAAACCCTCGTCTTCGCCCTGTCGGCGGCGCTTCTCGCGTTCTCGCTCGCCGGCTGCGCCGGAAATTCAAGCGACAGCGCAAAGGCAAGCAATACCGATTCCCAGGAAAAGACCGAGCAGGCGGCCGATGCGACCGAGGGCGCAAGCGCTGCCCCCATCACCGCCGACAAGGTGGCCGACGGCACCTATCCGATCACCGTAGATTCCAGCTCGAACATGTTCAGGATTGTGGACGCCCAGCTCATCGTGGAAAACGGCTCCATGCACTGCGTGATGACGCTTTCCGGCACGGGCTACGGCAAGCTCTTCATGGGCACGGGCGACGAGGCTGCCGCCGCGAGCGAGGCCGACTTCATCCCCTATGTGGAAAACGCGGAAGGCAAGTACACCTACGACGTGCCCGTTGATGCGCTCGACGAGGACACCGCCTGTGCCGCGTGGAGTATTAGAAAAGAGCAGTGGTACGACCGCACGCTTGTGTTCGAATCCGCCGGCGTCGATCTGCGCGCCGACGCACTGAAGTAACGCCATGCGGTTGATTCTCCCCAAGGGGGAAAACAGGAAGCGCCACAGCATCGCGGCGCGCGCGATCACCTGCGTTCTCGTCGCCCTGCTCGCGCTTCCCTTCGCGGGGTGCAGTGCGAGCCCGAACGCGACCGGTGGCACGGCGGGCTCTCAGGAATACACTGTGAATGTCTCGCTTTCCGGCGGGTCAGGGCGCGCAAGCATCGCCTCACCCACCACAATTGTGAAGGATGGCGACACCTACACCGCGACCATCACCTGGTCGAGTTCGAACTACGACAAGATGACCGTCGACGGCGTGGACTACGCACCCGTAAACGACGGCGGCAACTCCACGTTCGAGATACCCGTCACGCTCGACGAGGACATCGCCGTGTCGGCCGAGACCGTCGCCATGTCGACGCCGCACACCATCGACTACACGATCCACTTCGACTCATCCACCATGAAGGAGAAATCGGGCGAAGAAGCAAGCGGCGGCTCCCCTGCGGGAACGGCTTCAAGCGCCGCGGCCGACTTCCACAACGCCGATTTGGGCTGTGGCTGGGAGCCGACGGGGGCGCTTCAGCTTGAATACGCCGAGCACTTCACTGTCGACGAGTTCGAAGGCGGTCTGCGGCTTATCTGCGTTTCGAATGGAGAACGTTTCCTCGTGGTGCCGCAAGATGCGAAGGTACCTGATGGGTTGAGCTCCGACATCGCGGTCATAAGGCGCCCCGCCAACAAGGTGTACCTCGTGTCGTCGGCGACGATGTGCCTAGTCGACGCGCTCGATGCGAACGACAATATCATCATGTCGGGCACGAAGGCCGACGACTGCTCGGTCGTGGGCTTCAAAAGCGCACTCGAAAGTGGGGCGATCGCCTACGGCGGCAAGTACAGCGCGCCCGACTACGAGCGAATATCGGCCTCGGGCTGTACGCTCGCCATCGAGAACACCATGATCAACCACACGCCCGATGTGAAGGAAAAGCTGCAGAAGCTCGGGCTCGTCGTGCTCACCGAACAGTCGTCGAGCGAGCCCGAAGCACTCGGGCGCGTTGAGTGGATTAAGCTTTTCGGCGTCCTGTTCGACAAGGAAGACGAGGCCGCGCACCTGTTCAACGAGCAGAAGGCCCGCGTCGAGCAAACATTGGGGCTCGCGTCGTCAGGTAAAACCGTGGCGTATTTCTACATTAACTCGAACGGGGCCGCCGTCACGCGGCGGGCGGGCGACTACGTGGCGCAGATGATCGAGCTTGCAGGCGGCAGCTATGCGCTCGATGACGCGCAGACGGCGTCGACGTCAGGTTCGTCAGTAACGCTCGAAATGGAGCGCTTCTACGCGACGGCGAAGGATGCCGACATCATCGTCTACAACGGCACCATCGACGAATCGGTTGCCACCTTGAACGACTTCGTAGGCAAAAACGCGCTATTGTCGCAGTTCAAAGCCGTGAAGAACGGCAACGTCTGGGTCACAAGCGCCGACATGTACCAGCAGATGACTTCTACCGCCGACATTATCGACGAGCTGCACGGGGCGTTCACCGGCGATGACGCGAGCGACTTCCATTATCTGAGGAAGCTCGGTTAGCGCCATGAGAAGCCGGCTTTCCATGGCATACGACGAATCGGGGCGCGCCGCGCGGTGTCGCGTCGTGACGGCGCTGCTCGCTGTTGCCCTCATCGTGCTCGTCGGGGCCAACCTGTGCATCGGGAGCGTGCTCGTGCCCGCAGACCACATCCCCGGCATCCTTTCAGGCGGCGCGGCCAATTCCATGGAAAGCCAGGTCATCTGGGAGATTCGCCTGCCGCGCGTGCTTTCAGCCGTGCTTCTCGGCGGGGCACTTTCGCTTTCCGGGTTCCTGCTGCAGACGTTTTTCAACAACCCCATCGCCGACCCGTTCATCTTGGGCGTCTCCTCGGGCGCAAAGTTCGTCGTCGCGCTTACGATGATCGTACTTCTAGGCGCGAACCAGGCCATGTCCTCGCCGGCCATGGTGGCCGCAGCGTTTCTGGGCTCGCTTATCACCATCGGCTTCGTGCTCCTCATCGCACGGCGCATAAGTTCCATGGCCATGCTCATCGTGGCGGGCGTCATGGTGGGATACATCTGCTCGGCGGCGACGAACTTCCTCATCGCCTTCGCCGACGACCAGTCCATCGTGAACCTGCACAACTGGTCTTTGGGTAGCTTCTCGGGTTCGAGCTGGGACGACATCGCGGTCATCGCGGTCGTGGTGATCACCGTGAGCGCATGCGTATTCGCGATATCGAAGCCCCTTTCCGCCTTCCAGCTGGGAGAAGCCTACGCGAAAAGCGTCGGCGTGAACGTCGAACGCTTCCGCGTGGTGCTCGTCCTTCTAGCGAGCATGCTCTCCGCCTGCGTGACCGCGTTCGCTGGTCCGGTGTCGTTCGTAGGCATCGCGGTTCCGCATCTCGTGAAGTCGGCGCTAAAGTCGTCGAAGCCCATCCGCGTGATTCCTGCGTGCTTCTTGGGAGGCGCCATCTTCTGCGCGGGCTGCGATTTGATCGCGCGCACGCTGTTCTCTCCCGTCGAGCTTTCCATCAGCGCCGTCACCGCCATCTTCGGCGCTCCGGTGGTTATCGCGCTCATGTTGAAGAAGCGGGTGAGGTAGATGGGGGAATTCGTGCCGCGGCCCAAAACGCTCGGAGGGGACATTCCATGCTTAGACAGTCCTGAGCTCGCACGAAAGCGCCAGAAGGCACTTTCGGCTCGTGCGGAACTGCGCGCGGAACGCCTCCTCCGAGCGGAGCCGAACCTCGAAACTACGGTCGAAACGCAGGCTGACGGAGCGCCGCTTTTCCACATAAGCGACCTGTCGGCGGGCTACGACAAGAAGGTCGTAGTCGAAGGCGTCGATCTGGAGGTTCGCGCGGGCGACGTCGTGGCGCTCATCGGGCCGAACGGCTCGGGCAAGTCGACCATCTTGAAAACCATCACACGCCATCTGGCACCGCTTGCCGGCGCGGTCGAGCTCGACGGGCGGGAGATTTCCCGATGGAAGACGGCGGAGTTCGCAAGGAACCTTGCCGTTATGCTGACAGATCGCCCCCGGACCGAGCTCCTCACCTGCCGCGATATCGTAGAGGCGGGAAGGCATCCCTACACCGGGCGAATGGGCACACTCTCGCCCGACGACAATAGTCGGGTCGACGAGGCCATGAAAACCGCACATGTGGAAGAGCTCGCCGAGCGCGACTTCATGCAGATAAGCGACGGGCAACGCCAGCGCGTCATGCTCGCACGCGCCATCGCGCAGGATCCGCGTGTGCTCGTGCTCGACGAGCCCACGTCGTATCTCGATATCCGCTACCAGATCGACCTGCTGCGAATACTTCGCCACCTTGCGAAATCGCGGAATGTGGCTGTCATCATGTCCATCCACGAACTCGAGCTCGCGCAGAAAAGCGCCGACAAGGTGATTTGCGTGAAGGACGGCCGGGTCTTCCGCGCCGGCACACCCGAGGACATATTCACGCGCGAGACGATTGGCGAGCTCTACGGCCTTCAGCATGGCACCTTCAACGAGCGCTTCGGCAGCGTGGAAATTGGGCGCCCGCACGGCGATGCGCACACGTTCGTCATCGCCGGCGCAGGTACGGGGTCGGCTGTGTTTCGCCAGCTCGTCCGGCAGGGCAAGGCGTTCTACGCGGGCGTTCTGCACGAAGGGGACATCGACTGCGAGCTCGCGCGCGACCTGGCAGCGGAATGCGTGGCCGAGCGCGCCTTCGAGCCGATCGGGGATAAAACCATAGCCCGCGCCAAAGAGCTCCTCGTCCACTGCGCGCGCCTTATTGTGTGCCCCGCCGCCTTCGGCACCATAAACGCCCGCAACGCAGAGCTCGTCGAGTTCGCACGCTCGCATGGTATCGAGGTCATGTGAGCGTGCGAAGGCGCATCGGAGGATTCCCAATTGGAGTGGGAAGGATAAACTGGACTTTCTTTTAATGATCCTCAGGCTACAGCTCCTACGCCGGCGAGGTCTACAAGGCGCCGGAGAACCTCGTAAACAGGAATTTCCACGCCGACGAGCCCAACCTGCTGTGGCTCACCGACATCACCGAGTTCAGGCTCCCGGGCGGCGAGAAGGTCTACCTGAGCCCGGTCGTCGACTGCTTCGGCGGGATGCTCGTCGCCTGATCGATCGGGCTGCACCCCGACAAGCGCCTCGCGAACTCGAGCCTGCGCCTAATCCAAGCGAGATTCCAGACTCGACAGGCCATTGAGAGTCAGGTCGTTGGCGACCTCCGAGACGCGCTCGATAGGAACCGAGTCGTCAGACAGCGCCCATGTGCGATAGATTCCGATAATACCCGACAGCAAAAACGCCAGATAGTAGTCGAACATCTCGTCCTTGAGACCGTGGGGCAGCAGATCGCGCTCGGCAATCTCGTGCTCGAGCGGCGCACGAAGACGAGCCATAAAATCATCGAGCGGAATGTTCTCGATCAGCTGACGATTGAGCACCAGGTTGTTGCACAGCGCCTCGTTAACGGTTTTAAAGAAGGTCGCCGCCGCGCCCAGGGCGCGCTCGTTGGTGTCACCGTCCATGGAAGCAAGCGTTTTCTCGACCGAGTCGACAATCATCTCCACCACATCGACGGCAATGGCATCGAGCAAGCCATCAACCGTACCAAAGTGCACGTAGAAGGTTTTACGGTCGACATTGGCCTCGCGCGCGATGGCACTCACCGTAATGTCTGCCAGCGGCTTTTCCATGAGCAAGCGCTCAAAAGCGGAAAGGATGGCATTGCGGCTGCGAACGATACGGCGATCAATACGCGGTTTACTGGTGGCCATGGGTGTGTCCCTTCGATATGCGAGCATTCATCAACAGATGAGAGATAATCTACGTAAGAGGATTATCCCCCATACAGCTCAAATATGCCCCGCATCATGAAGAACGCACGACTGCCCTACCGCGACTTAGGGTGCTTCTTCTTATTGAGCGCCGACGGAGATACGCGGATACCGTCGCCCGTCTGGCGCACATAGGCTTTATGAGCCGGCTTAGCGGTCCCAGAAGCCTTCTGAGCGTGCTTCCTGGGATCAACGGTAACAGCATTCGTGGGGTGCGGCTTAGTGGGCGCAGAGGGCGTCTGAGGCTCGCGGCCGAGCTTGCGCATCACGCGATCCCAGCGCGCATGGATGCTCTCGTTGTGGGCGCTCTTAAGGCCCAGCAGGGGCGCAGCCAAAATGGTCGGCGCAATAAATGTAATGAGGCGCCACAGCAGATAGCCGGCGGTCGAAGCCGACCCAAAGAAATGACCCAAGAACAATGCAAAGCCGCCCTCAGCGCCACCAGTTCCACCGGGCAAGGGAACCGCAGAGCTCAGCAGCTGGACAAAGGCGCTCGCGGCCATGACCGAAAAAAAGTCGACCTCGTGGTGGCCAAAAGCAAGCATCAGGAAATATGGAACCAGATAGAAAAACGCGAGCTGCAGCATGGTGATAAACACGGTGAGCAGCATGGAAGAAAAATGTCCGGCCGAAAGCTTGAACTTCTCGGAGAAGGAGTAGATCTCGCCGTCGACAAACGTGCGCCATCCCTCGATCTTAGTGGCCGAGACACCTATGCGCTCGAGCCAATTGATGATGCAATGGGCGACGCGCGTGACGGTCTTAGGCATGAGCGCGACGGCGAAGATACCAAGCAAGATGCAGCAGTGGCCGCCAAAACTAAAGACGCACAGCAGCGTCATGTCGCCATAGCGCTCGGCAAAAAACGGCATGCGAGCAAGCAATAGGATAGCGCCCCAGGCAACAAGGCCAAACTGATACACGATAAAACGCGTGAACTGCGTGGCGCCGGCCTCGCCGACATTTTGGCCCGCTTTGGTCAGGCGGTAGATCTGGGCAGGCGTAGAGCCCATCATCATGGGTGTCAGATTACCAAAGAAGATGCCACTCGCCTCGACCGAAATGAGGTCGCGGATACCGACGGGCGAATTGGGGTCGAGCCAAACGGCAATCGCGTACGCCACGATACCAAAAAAGAGGTATAGAAACATGCAGAAGCATGCAGCGAGGAGCCAGGGCGCCTGGACGCTCGACATAGCAGCCCAGAACTGCCCCATCTGCCCGGTTACCACCAGATAGACGATATAACCCACCAGCGCAACGCCGATAAAGATTGCGCCGCGGCGTGCGCTCTTATTGTCATCGCCGCCCGAGGCCTCAACCTCGACCTGGGGCTTAGACGTATGCTGAGAGGACTCCGTCATGAGACTCCTTCTAACAGTCAAAATATCTTGGATATTGTACCCGTAAGGGCCATAGGCAGAACGCAAAGCTCTGGTTCAAACGGGAATTGCAGACGGTTGTTTGAAAATAAAAACCCGGGCTTCCATAGGAAGTCCGGGTATCAGATGCGTGGTAGCCCGTACCAGATTCGAACTGGTGATCTCCGCCTTGAGAGGGCGGCGTCCTAAACCGCTAGACGAACGGGCCACATGACATCTGCACTGCCGTGCTGCGAGGAAATATATTACGGGACAAAAAACGCAAGCGCAAGAAGAAATTCCAAATTGCCGAAATTTTGTCGCGAGGTTATGGAACGCGCAGGTCAACAAGGTAGCTAATTTGGGACGGGGCTATTTTAGCTACCCTAGGTGGAGATGAGTCAGGAGGGCTTCGCGGTTGTTGGGGATGTTGTCCTCGATCACGGCGTCGAGGGCGGCGTTGAGAAGCTGTCCCAGCTCCGGCCCCGGCTTGACGCCGGCGCGGATCAGGTCGCCACCATTGATGGCAAGCATCTTGAGTGTATAGGGCTCCCCCGCCTGCAGCAGATCGTGGGCGAGCGTACGCATCTCCTCGATCGTCTCGACGTAATAGAAGCACGAGGGCGCCTTGCCGAGCGTGTCGGCACGCTTAAGGTCCATGAGCTCGTCCATCAGACGCGGCGTATCGACACCCTCGCCCGAAAGCGCGCGCATCATATTGAGCAGGCAGGAGCGCTCGGGGCGCAGCGGCTTGTCATGGTATTTGATCAGCAAGCACACATCGCGCACCAAATCGTGCGAGAGCGCCAGGCGATCCATGATGACACGCGCCTTCTTGACGCCGAGCTCGGGATGACCGTAGAAGTGGCCGCTGCCGTCGTGATCGACCGTAAAGCACTCGGGTTTGGAAACGTCGTGCAAAAACGCCGCCCACATAAGGCTCGACGAGGGCGCGACGCCGTCGCACAGCGCCAGCTCCCCTGCCACCGTCAGCACGCGGGCGATATGCTCGTAGACGTTAAACGCATGATAGACGCTGCGTTGATCAAACCCGCGAGCGGACGCGAGCTCGGGCACGGCGGCGCAAACAAGCTCGGGGTAGCGCAGCATCGCGTCTCCCCCATGGCCGGTCGAAAGGATACCCTCGAGCTCAATGCCCACGCGCTCGCGCGCCACGGCATCGAGCAGCGGCGCGCACTCGGCAAGGGCACACTTGGTCTCGGGCTCAATCACAAAGTCTAGGCGGCAGGCAAAGCGCACCGCGCGCAACATGCGCAGGGCATCCTCGTTAAAGCGGCGCTTAGGATCACCGACGGCGCGAATCAGCTTGCGGTCTAGGTCGCCCTGGCCATCGTAGCGGTCGACAAGGCCGCGCTCGGGATGCCACGCCATGGCATTGACGGTAAAGTCGCGGCGCGCCAGATCGTCCTCAAGCGAAGCGGCGCGCTCCACACTCTGAGGATGACGACCGTCGGTATAGAAGCCGTCCAGGCGATAGGTGGTGACCTCAATGCGCTCGCCATCGCAAATAGCCGTAATGCCGCCAAATTTAATGCCCGACTCAACTACGGCAATACCGGCGGCCTCGAGTGCCGCCTTGGACTCCTGCCACAGGCCGCTACAGCACATGTCGACATCGTGGCTGGGACGTCCCATCAGGGCGTCACGTACCCAACCGCCCACGTACCAGGCCTCAAGACCGGCATCCTCGAGGGCTCGCAACACGCACAGAGAGGCGGCTGACGGCTGCGTAGCGTTGAGCGAAACATTGCACATTCCTGTGGCCTCCTGCAATTGCGGGCATATCGATTGATGGTTTCCATGAAGTCTAGCAAGAAATGAGAGCGGGCGCACACGCGAACGCGCTTCAAGCACGATTGGATCCCAAGGCATCGACTACAAACATGAAAAAGCACCCGCCTCGGCAATCCGAGACGGGTGCTCTACAAAGCAAAGATGCAAGGTCCGTGCGCTGCGTTAGCAGACCTGACGGATGGCGATGCCCTTCTGATACTCATCGACCTTAGCAAAATCGCCCAGACCCGGGCACTCGACCACGTTGGCGCCGGTGGCCATCGAGAGGCGCAGGGCGTCCTCGACGCGCTCGGGGGCGTCGTGCCACACGGACAGGAAGGCGGCCAGCGAGGAATCGCCCGCGCACACCGTCGACAGCAGCTTGACGTCAAAGGTGCGTTTGGCAAACCAGATGTGCTCGCCATTGGAGAAGTACGCACCGGCACCGCCGAGGGTCAGCAGCACGTTCTTGGCGCCCTTGGCGTGCAGCTCGGCCATGGCGCCCTTAACGGACTCATCATCGCCGCCGCTCACCTTAATGCCAAAGATGTCGAGCAGCTCGTCGTCGTTGGGCTTGATGAGCAACGGCTCCATGGCAATGAGGTCGGCCAGCTGATGGCTCGAGATGTCGAGCACGAACTCGGCGCCCTTGGCCTTAACACGGCGTAGAACCTCGGCCAGGAAACCCTCGGAAGTGTTGGGAGGCAGCGAGCCGCTAATGACCAGGCAGGTCATATCGTCGAGCGAATCGATGAGATCAAACATCTCCTGCTCGTTGGCCGCATTGATGGCGGCACCTGCGTTGACCATGTTGTACTCGGTATCGGGACCAGCGTTGAGGAAGACGTTGACGCGCGTGATGCCGTCGGTCCAAACGGGCTTGACAGGCACGCCCAGGGCCTCGGCGCCCTTGACGATAAATTCGCCCGAGAAGCCGGCGAAAAAGCCCAAGATCGTCGTGTCGACACCGTAGTGATTGAGCGTGAACGAGACGTTGAGGCCCTTGCCGTTGGGCGTATAGACCGCGTCGCGCGTGCGGGTGACGGTGTTGGCGGAAAGACCGTCGCAGGCGATGTTGTAGTCAATAGCGGGATTTGCAGTGAGCGTGTAAATCATGAATGTTCCTTTCACAAGGTAACGTGTTGATGAAAGTATATTCCACGCCTAAGGAAAAGACCATAGCAACTCGGCGAACGGTGTAGAACGCGTGCAGGGCGACAGAAAGGCGGGAGAATCGCCGCTGATATGTTCGCCCCGCCACCCACTCGCATAGTACAAAAAATGGCGCCCCGGCAAAAACCAGGACGCCATATACACACGAATGTGTCGCGTTTCGCTTACTCGCGATCGAGTTTGCGGACAGCAACGCGCTTGCTGTACTCATCGACATGACCGAAGTCACCGATGCCGACGGACTCGGCAACGTTGGCGCCGGTGGCCATAGCGAGCTTCATGGCCTCCTCGACGTTGTCGCGATCCCTGTACCACTTGTGCAGGAACGCAGCGAGGGTGCAGTCGCCGGCGCAAACGGAAGAGACCAGCTTGATGTTGAACTCACGCTTGGCATACCAGATGTCCTCGCCGTTGGAGAAGTAGGCATCGCCGCGGCTACCACGGGTGAGCAGCACGTTCTGGACGCCAGCCTCGTGGGCGAGCTTCATGGCAACGCGGACCTCGTCGTCGGTGTCGACCGGCACGCCGAAGATGGCCTGCATCTCGTGATGGTTCGGCTTGATAAGCAGCGGTTTCTTGTGAGCGAGCTCCTTGAGCTTGTCGGAAGACAGGTCCAGGACGACGTCGGCGCCACGGGCCTGAGCGTGCTCCATGACCTGAGCCAGGAAGTCGGGCGTAGCTTTGGGAGGCACGGAGCCGGAGACGATCAGGCACTCAAGATCACCAGCGGTGTCCAGGATGTTGTAGAGCTCCTCCTGGTGCTGCGGCGTAATCGGAGCGCCGGGGTTCAGGATGCCGTACTCGTGCTGGCCATCGTTGACGTAGGTGTTGATGCGCGTGATACCGTCGGTCCAGACCGGGCGGCACAGGCAACCCAGGTTCATGACCTCCTCGACGATAAACTTGCCGGTGAAGCCAGCGAAGAAACCGAGCGCGACGGTGTCGACGCCCATCTTCTTAAAGGCGAAGGACACGTCGAGGCCCTTGCCGTTGGCCGTGTAGCTGGCCGAGCCGGTGCGGACGTTCTCGTCGGGCTCGAGCGGAGAGCTCGAAACCGTCATGTCGACAGCCGGGTTAGCGGTTAGCGTATAGAACATTTACAGTACCCCCTGTATATGTGAGGGCCGCGTGGTCGGCCCATTCCAACCACGCGGTGACCTCTGATACCAAATTAGCGAGCGGCAGCCTCAAGCAGCGCCTTGACCTCTTCGGCAGTGTTGCAGGCGAGTGCCTTCTCGGCAAGCTCGTCGCACTCGGCCTTGGTCCACTGGCTGATGGTCTTGCGGGCGCGCAGGATCGACGGAGCGCTCATCGAGAACTCCTCCAGGCCCCAGCTGATCAGCAGCGGCTCGAGCAGCGGATCGGCAGCGGCCTCGCCGCACATACCGACCATGATGCCGGCCTTCACGCCGCTCTCGATGATGTTCTTGAGCGAGCGAAGCACGGCGGGATAGTACACCTGGTACAGGTTGGAGATGGTGTCGTTGCCACGGTCGGCGCACATGGTGTAGCCGATCAGGTCGTTGGTGCCGATCGAGAAGAAGTCGGCGACCTCGGCCAGGCGGTCAGCGAGCAGCGAGGCGGCAGGCGTCTCGACCATGATGCCGACCTCGATGTTCTCGTTAAACTTGCGGCCCTCATTGGTCAGCTCGGTCTTGCACTCCTCGACGAGCTCCTTGACGGCCACGACCTCCTCGACGCACGTGACGAGCGGAATCATGATCTTGACGTCACCAAAGGCGCTGGCGCGCAGCAGGGCGCGGAGCTGGACCTTGTACTGATCGGGGTTGGCCAGGCAGTAGCGCACGGCACGGAAGCCCATGAAGGGGTTCTCTTCCTTGACCATGTGCAGGTACGGGATCTCCTTGTCGCCACCCACGTCGAGAGTACGGATGATGACCGGAGCGCCCTTGAGCGCGCTGGCGACCTTGCGGTAGGCGTTGAACTGCTCCTCCTCGGAAGGAAGCTCGGCAGAGTCCATGAACAGGAACTCGGAGCGGAACAGGCCGATGGCCTCGGCATCGTGATCGAGCGCGTTGGGCACATCGTCGGGATTGCCGATGTTGCAGGCGATGATCTTCTTGATGCCGTCGGCAGTCACGGACGGCTTGCCGCGGAAGGCCTCGAGGGCCGCCTTCTCGGCAGCGAAGGCCTCGGCCTTAGCGGTGTAGGCGGCGAGCGTCTCCGCATCGGGATCGGCCTCGACGATGCCCTTGCCACCATCGACGACGACGGTCATGCCGTTACGCAGCGCGGTGCAGCTGTTGGCAACCGAAAGAACAGCCGGGATCTCGAGGGCGCGGGCGATGATCGCGGAGTGCGACGTACGGCCACCGGTCTCGGTAACGATACCGGCAACGTGAGCCTTATCGATCGTAGCGGTCATGGACGGCGTGAGGTCGTGCACGACAACGACGGTGTTCTCGGGCAGGACGGAGAGGTCCACGACCTCCACGCCCAGCAGCTCGGCCAGAATGCCGGTGCGGATGTCGGCGATATCGGCCGCGCGCAGGCGGAACATCTCGTCATCCATGGACAGGAACATGTTCTCGAACATGGTCGAGGTGTCCATGAGCGCCTGCTCGGCACAGGTGCCGGCATCAATGGCGGCGTTGATGGCGTCGGTCATGCCCGGATCCTGAGCCAGGACGATATGTCCGCTCATGATCTCGGCCTCGGCCTCACCCACCGTCTCCTTCATGTGGTCGGCCTGAGCCTGAGTCTTCTCGCAGAACACCGAAAGAGCGTTCTGGTAGCGCTCCTTCTCGGCTGCCGAATCGGCAACCTCGTGCGGCTCAAACGTCAAGTCAGGATCGGTGGCGACCATGACGGTGCCGATTCCGATGCCCTCGGAAGCGTTGACTCCCTGATACATTTCCCATTCCTCTCTCCGTGTCATGTGATAAAGCGTTTTGCCATATCCATGACAAAAGAGCGCAGCTACCTTGCAACAGGTCACTGCGCCCCCAAATATGAACTTAGTTGTTCAACATGCGACCCGTTTGAGTTCTACTCGCCAAGACCGCTCTTGATGAGCTCGATGGCAGCAGCCAGAGCCTCGGCCTCGTCAGCGCCGTCGCACTTAACCTCGACCTCGGTACCGCAGGGGATACCAGCAGCCATGAGGGCCATCGGGGACTTACCGTTGACCTCCTTCTCAGGGGTGACGACCGTCACGTCGCAGGCGTACTTGCCCATGGTGGAGGCGAAGAGGCCAGCCGGACGCATGTGCAGACCCTGAGGATTAACGAGGGTAGCCTTCTCAGAAACCATAATTGACTCCTTTTTTGTGTTTAACCCCTGTCATGCATGTGGCAGGAGTCAGATTCACGACGTTGTTTATATTAACTCACATCAAACGGTTTTTCATTGTGTTTCGCACGAATTGTTGGACAGATGTCGTTCGCTGTCCGCTCGCCTGCCGGGCGGGGCGGTTAAGTTTGCTGCTCTACAGTCCTGCGCAAGACGGAAAGCACATTAAGTGCTTTCCTTTGCGTACGGAACTCACGACAAACTTAACCGCCCCGCCCGGCAGGCGAGTTGCGGAAACTCGGATGGTCCAGAGCAATATCGTGCGAAAGGAATTTTGGCTGAATTTTTGTCCGCACGGACGATCTAATAGACAAGCCGCGCTATCCCCTTCTTCTAACTTGCGGTGAAATATGGACTGATTTTGTGGTTGAAACGTTTAAACAGCCCTTATTTCACCGCAAGTTAGAAGAAGGGGGATGAAAAAGGCGGAGGCCCTGGGGAGGGACTCCGCCTTATATAAAGGGGGGCGATGTTATTCGCGTACTGTGGGATTAGACCAGGCGGGCGTTGATCGTCTTGGCGATCTCGGCGGCGTCGGTGGAACCCTTGACGGTGCCTCGGAAGTCCTCGTCCATGAGCGCCTCGGCAACCTTGGACAGGATCTTGAGGTGCGTGGTGCCAGCCTGTGCACCAGGGATGAGCAGAGCGATGGCCACGTTGACAGGAGCGCCGTCCATGGTGTCCCAACCGGTCACGCCGGACTCGTCCTTGACGACGATGACGGCGGCCTCGGTAATGGCATCGGACTTGGCATGCGGAATGGCGAAGCCTTCCATCATGCCCGTGGTGCCCTCGGCCTCGCGGGCCAGGAAGGCGTTCATCACGGCGTCGGCGTCGCTCGCAAAACCGGCCTTAACGGCCTGGTTGGAGACGAAGCTCAGGACCTCGTCACGAGAAGCGAAGTCCTCGGCGACAAAGACGTTCTCGACCTTCACGAAGTCGGCAGCCTCGGCCTTGGGAGCCTCGACGGCAGCGGCCTTGGAAGCCTCAACCGGCTTGGCTACAGGAGCGGCCTTCTGATTCTTCTCGAAGTCGTACTTCTTGAAGGCCACGAACAGGATGCCACCGACAACAGCACCGATGAGGATCGCGAGGACCCAAAGCGGACCGTTCTCGACAACGGGCAGGACCAGGAAGCCACCGTGAGGCGCCGGATCGTGAACGTTGAACATAATGGTCAGGATCGAAGCGATAGAGGAACCGAGCATCATGATGGGCATGACCGGCCAGATGTTCTTGGTCATGAACGGAATGGCGCCCTCGGTGATGTGGGTGCAACCAAGAATGAGGTTGACGATACCGGCGTCGTGATCCTCCTGGCTGAAGTACTTCTTGCCGACAACGACGGCGAAGGTGGTGATCAGCGGTGGAACGATGCAAGCTGCGGAGACGGCAGCCATGAAGTTGGTGCCGAAATTGTAGGTATCGGTGCCAACGCCGGCAGCCAGTGCCTCGGTGAGCATGGCGGTACCGGTAACGTAAGCAGCCTTGTTGACCGGGCCACCCATGTCAAAGGCGCACATGCAGCCGATGGCAAGACCCAGGACAACGGCGCCAGAGGCGGACAGGCCCTTGAGGAAGTCCATCATGGCGGTGTTGATGGCAGCCATGGGGCCGGAGATGCCGAGCATGACCAGACCGACGATGGCGGTCGAGAACAGCGGGTACAGGAAGATAGCCTTGAGGCCGTCCAGGTTCTTGGGCAGACCGGCAAAGACCTTCTCGAGCAGCAGGATGACATAGCCAGCGAGGAAGCCGCCGACGATGCCGCCCAGGAAGCCGAAGCCCACGCCGGCGCCACCGGCGTCGATCATGCCGGTCTCGGCGTTAACAGGCAGGCCCTGAATGGCGATCATACCGGCAACAAAACCAGGGACGAGCGCCGGGCGCTTACCGATGGACTCGGCGATGTAGGCGGAAAGCACCGGAACCATGAGGTTCATGGCGATGCCGCCGATGATCTTGAGCATGGCGGCGAAGCTGTTGTAGTCAGCAGCCGTCGAATCGAAGGATGTGATGCCCCACAGGAACGAGACGGCGGTCAGAACACCACCGGCGACGACGAAGACCAGCATGTGGCTGACGCCGTTCATGAGGTGCTTGTAGATGACGTGACCGATGGACTCCTTCTCCTCGACCTCGTCCTCGACATCGGCAGCGGCTGCAACCGTGTTGTCGCCCTTGGCGGCGAGCGCGCGGTCAATCAGCTTACCGGCGGCCTCAACGGACAGGGCCTTGGAAACACCAACGGAAACCATGGGCTTACCGGCGAAACGCTCAGCCTGGACATCCTTGTCGGCTGCGACGACGACGGCCTTGGCACCAGCGATCTCACTCTTGGTGAGCTCGTTCTCGACACCGACCTGGCCATGAGTCTCGACCTTAATGGTCAGACCGCGCTCGGCAGCTGCCTTCTCCAGCGCCTCCTTAGCCATGAAGGTGTGCGCAATGCCGGTCGGGCAACCGGTGGCGGCTATGATGTCAAACTTAGCCATGTGTCCCTCCTTTTAAAGTTTTGCGCCCGCAGGCGCTCCCCTACACGCGCGTCCTTGCGCGCTTTTCCACAACTGAAAGATACCAACCTACCGTCCGCGTGAGAAGAGACAAGGTGCAATTCTCCGGTGAAAGGTTCTTTCATAACCGTAAACGGTAGGTGAAAGTTTACCATCAACACTTGAAACGGCAAGGTGTATCTTGTTATTGAAAATCCCCCTATACTATGACATTACAAAACGATTCCGATTTTCATGCCAACCAGGAGCCATCCATGACCGATAGTAGCAAGAGCGCACTTTCCCTCATTAGTACCCATCAGGGATACAGCGAGTCCGAGCAGCGCATTGTCGACTATATATTGGAGCACCAGTCCGAGGCGCCACGCCTCACGGCGGCTCAGCTCTCACGCGCCGCCGCCACGTCCGAGGCGACCGTTTCGCGCTTCTGCCGCAAACTTGGCTTTGGTAGCTTCCGCAGCTTTCAGTTTTCGTTGGCGAGGGATTTGGAAAGCCAGCGCAACGAGGGCCTGACTGACGAAGTCTCGCTCGACAATATGGAGCAGAGCCTTAAGAACATCCTGGCTGCCAAGGTGAGCGAGCTTAATGCGACCATCGACGGGATCGACCACGATACGTTGGCGGCTGTTGTGCATGCCCTTAAGCATGCAGGGGTTATTGAGTTTGCGGCTGTGGGCAATACGAACGCGGTCGCGCTCGATGCGACGTTTAAGTTTTCGCAGCTGGGCCTGCGCTGCATGGCGAGCACCATTAGCGAGACATCAATCGGCTTTGCGCTCACGTTGCGCCCGGGTGACGTCATCGTGCTCATCTCAAACTCCGGCAAGTCGCGCCGACTGAATCGCATGGCAAAAGCGGCTCGCGACTGCGGTGCCACCGTAGTCGTCATCAGCAGCGACAGCAAGTCTCCACTCGCGCGCCTGGCAGACTACACTTTTAATACCGTCAACCACGAGGCGCTGCTGACGACGGGTGACTTTGCGTTCTCCAAGATCAGCGCCACGATGATCATCGAAGTTATCTACAACTTCCTGCTGCCCGAGATTGAAGACGCTCGCGAACATATCAGCTACTACGAGGAGCTCATCCAGCCGGATAAGGTCGTTGAGTAGGTAAATTGGGGAGCCGATAGACGCCTCTCGTCACGAAACACGCCCATCTACTACGTTTTAACCGCAGGCGCCAACCATACACCCAAAATCGAGAAAACCGCAGGCGTTCTACCTGCGGTTTTCTTTTTTCAATTCTTGATATGGTCGCCGATGCCCTACCAAACGTAGTAGATGGACCCGTTTCGTGGCGGCCGGGTTGGACATGCATGTGGCGGCTCGGCCTAGGCACGCGCCTCCGCAAGCATCTGCCTGGCGTGCGCCAGGCTTGCCTCGGACTGATCGCCGCTGAGCATGCGGGCGATCTCGGCGGTACGCGCTTCGCCAGTTACCTCGTCCAAATGCGTCTGGGGAACATCGCCCGGTTCCTTGCTGACGACATAATGCTTGTCAGCCATGACGGCGACTTGCGCCAAGTGGGTTACGACAATCACCTGATGCGTAGCGGCGAGATCTGCCAGCACGCCCGCGAGTGCACGCGCCGTGGAGCCACCGACACCAGCATCGACCTCGTCAAACACCAGTGTATCAACACCGTCCGCGTTACCGAGGACAACCTTGCTTGCCAGCATGACGCGGCTGAGCTCGCCGCCCGACGCAATTCGACGCAGGGGACGCGGCGTCAAGCCGGCACCGCTGCGATACAAAAGCTCATAGCTCGAAGGACCCGCCGGCGTCCACTCGGCGCGCGGAAGATCACGCGACTCCCAAACGAGCTCGGCGCCGCCCATCTCCAAGCGTGCCATCTGACGACCAACCTCGTGGCAGAAGCGCGGGGCCGCCGTATTGCGTGCGCGCTTAAGCGCCTTGGCAGCAGCGAACAGTTCGCGCTCCGCCGCGCCAAGTGCCTCGCGTGCCTTCCTAATCTGCTCGTCACCATCGTCCACCAGCGATAACAACTCCCGCGAGCGATCGCGCATGGCAAAAACATCGTCCATCGTGGGACCCCACTGACGCAACAGGCCCTTGAGGTCGGAATACCGCTCACGCATGCGAGCGAGCTCGCGCGGGTTGAAGGCGACGCCATCGCGATAGGCACGAAGCTCGTTCGCGCTATCCTCAAGGGAGATGCAGGCATCCGAAAGCGCATCGGCAATGTCGCCCAGTTTGCGATCGACGGTAGCCATACGGGAAAGCTCTGCCACGGCGCTGTTCACGGCATCGAGCGCTCCACCTTCGGCGGCAAGCGATGCATGGGCATCGTTAGCTGTGGCAACCAGTACCTCGGCATGTTCGGAGCGCGGCAGCAGTTCCTCGAGTTCCTCATACTCGCCCGGCTTGGGGTCGACCTCGCCGATGCGCTCGAGGGCAAAGCGAGCCTCCTCGACACGGCTCCCCTGCGCGCGTGAGGCTTCCTCCACGCGACGGACCTCCTTGGCAGCCGCACGCGACGCCTTGAAGCAGGCACGGTAACGGTCGAGCGCCTCGAGCGCAGAGCGACCAGCCCAGGCATCAACCATGGCAACATGATGCGCCGGATCGAGCAGACGCTGGTGTTCATGCTGGCCGCACAGATCCATCATCACGCCGACGCGCTCGGAAAGCTCGCGCACGCTAGCGATGCGGCCGTCAATCTTCACGCGGCTGCGGCCCTCGGCAGAAAGGCTACGCTGTACGGTGAACCCCTCCGTGTCGTGCGGACCGTCGAACAGGCGCGCCTCGACGCTCGCCAGCGCCTCGCCCTCGCGCACCGTCGACGAATCCGCGCGCTCGCCCAAAATAAGCTTGAGGGCCGAGAGCAGCGCGGTCTTGCCGGCGCCGGTCTCGCCGGTCAAAACCGTTAGGCCCGCACTCGGAACCAACGTCGCCTCGCGAATGAGCGCGATGTTGGAAACCTGCAGCTCATCGATCATGGCGCACTCCATAGAACACGCGGCTCACCGAGTTATAGAAGCTCTCGGGACCGTAATCGAGCAGCAGCACGTCGCCGGGACCACGGCGCACGGCCACGCTCTCGACCGTGCCATCGCAGGTAATAAACTGTCCGTCGATGGCAATGGCCGGCACACTCGGGCGATCATCGGACATAAAGATCTCGACTACATCACTCGGCGAGGTCAAAAAAGCGCGAGCCTGAATGGTATGCGGGGCGATGGGCACACAGACCATACCCGTGTAATCGGGGCTGACAATGGGACCGCCGGCGGAAAGCGCGTAGCCGGTGGAGCCGGTCGCCGTCGATACGACCACACCATCGCCGCGCAGGCGGTCAATATGATGGCCGGACACCGTGATGTCAAACTCAACCATATCGGACAGGGGGCCGCGCGTAAGTGCCATATCGTTGAGGGCAAACGTGCGCACGACATCCTTCGTGCCGTCTTCGCGCACGGACACGATATCCGCGGCGATGGTGGCGCGGCGGCTCACGTGGAGCTCGCCGGACAGAGCATCGCTCACGACCTGCAGAATGTCGCGCTCCTCGGGGCTCGCAGCAGTTAAAAAGCCCAGGTGACCATAGGAAAGACCAAGGATAGGAATCTCGCGATGGTTGAGGATGCGGGCAGCGCGCAGCAACGTACCGTCGCCGCCGAGTGTAATGACCAGATCTGAGCCGTCAATATCAGGCGTGCTTTGAATCTTCGATCGCTGATCGGCCGCCCATGCGACCTCGTAGCCTTGGCGCGAAAGCCAAAGCTCGAGCATCAGGCCGCTCTCGACCGCCTCTTGCTTGTAGTAATTGGGAACCAGAAAGACCTTCATAGCGTTGCAGCTTTCTCGCTCAAAGCCGATACCTGGGATTGCAGCTCATCGTCGGCGCGCTCCCCGGGGACAAACCTTGTGCCGTACAAGAAAAACTCAACGTTGCCCTTAGCGCCATGGATGGGCGACACGCACACGTCAAGCGGGAACAAGCCCTTGGCGGCAAAAAGCTCAATCGCCGCCACGAGCGTATCGCGGCGGACGGCGGGGTCGGTCACGATACCGCCCTCGCCCACCAGCGCAGCCGGCGCCTCAAACTGGGGCTTTACGAGCGTGCAGAACGAACCCGAAGGCTTCAGGCACGCCAGCACGGCGTCGATGATATTCGCGATGCTGGTAAACGAGACATCACACACAGTCAGGTCGATGGCGCCGGCATAGCCAAGCTCAGGCAGCTGCGTCACGTTTGTGCGCTCATGCAGCGTCACGCGATCGTCCTGACGCAGCGACCAATCAAACTGGGCACGGCCCACGTCCACCGAGACAACGGTCGCAGCTCCGCGCTTGAGCAGGCAATCGGTAAAGCCGCCGGTAGAGCAGCCCACATCCAGACAGGCAAGGCCCGTCGGATTGATGCCAAATGCATCGAGCGCGCCTTCGAGCTTAAGCCCGCCGCGGCCAACATAGGGAATGCGCCCCTTCACGTGCAGCGGCAGGCCCGGGGTCACCTTAAGGCCCGGCGAAGTCAAGCGCTCGCCGCCACTCGAGACCAAGCCGGCCATAAGAGTGCGAAGGGCATCCGCGCGATCGGCGCAGATGCCCTGTGAAATCAGTTCGTCATCGAGACGCACGCGTTTCATGAATGCCATCAACCATTCGTATCCGGAGATGCGGCCTAGCTATCCTGGGATTCGTTTGCCGCATCCTCATCGTATTCCTACTCGAGCTTATCGGCCTCACGAGGCGTCAGCTCAAACTTGTCGACCATATCGACCGCGCGGGAGCCCAGCTCAATCGCCTCGTCAAACAGATCGAGTGAACGCTCCAAGGACGTATCCTTGGAGCGAACGGTAGCGATGATCTGGTCCAGACGGTCCGAAATCTCATCAAAGTTGCGGACGAAACCCTCTGGCATGGCTACTCCTCGACGGAGTCGACATCAGTCTCGGCGGCATCCGCGCCCTCGGCCAGCACACCAGCCTCAGCCTGGGCAACCGCAACTTTAGCGGTAGCCTCGGCAGTCTGGGCCTCCTCGCGAGCGCGATCCTCGGCGAGCAGCTCTTGGTACAAGTCCTCGCCCGGCAGCTCCTCGCTGCGAGCGATCTTGCCCAGCACGCCGTTGACGAACGACGCAGACTGGTCAGTGCCATAGGCCTTGGCGAGCTCGACGGCCTCGTTGATCACGATGGCGTCCGAGACCTCCTCGTCGGTGAGGAAACGCATCTCATAGACGGCGATACGCAGCAGATTGCGGTCGGCGCCGGGCATGCGCATAAGATCCCAGTTCTTGGCGACGGCGCGCAGAGCGCAGTCGATGCGGTCGATATGCTCGTAAGCACCGCGGCACAGCTCCAGCGCATAGGGGTCGAGGGGACCCTTCGAGATCAGGAAATCGCCCTCGAGGACGCGCTCGAGCGGGCTGTCCGTGGCCTCGGCCTGGAACAGCAGCTGCAACGCCTGACTGCGGGCAAGCGTACGCCCGCGATAAACCTTAAGGCTCAAAGGTTACTCCTTGGGGAAAACGAGGCCGTCGATGCAAACGTCAACGCGCTCGACCTCGACGCCCACCTGAGCATCGATGGCAGCGACCACGGCGGCGCGAACGGCCTCGGCGAGTTTCTTGAACGGATAGCCAAAGAACACCACGACGCGCACGGTGAGCGCGAGCTTGTCACCGACAACCTCGGCCTCGACCGCCGGCTCGGAAGCCGGGGCCTTGGACGAGAGCATCATGGAGACAAGGTTGGTGGCAAGGTCCTTGACGCCCACGGAGGCGATGCCCTCGACATCCGTGACGGCGCGCGAGACGATGGCGGTCAGAACATCGGGCGAAATGCCGATGCCGTCAATCTTGATTTCCTGGGGCATGAGTCCTCCTAGAAGAGTTGGTTGCTAGACGCGGGAGACGAACTTGCCGTCGCGGGTGTCAACCTTGATGACCTCGCCCTCGTTGAGGTACATGGGGACCTGGATGACAGCGCCGGTGTCGATCGTGGCCGGCTTGGTGGAACCCTGGACGGTGTCGCCCTTAAAGCCCGGGTCGGTCTGGACGATGGCGGTCTCGATGAACATCGGCGGAGTCACGCCCATGAGCTCATCGTCGGCGAAGAGCAGCTGGCAGATGTCGTTCTCGCGCAGCCACTTGGAGTTCTCGCCCACCATGTCCTCGGGAACGGGAACCTGCTCATAGGATTCGTTGTCCATGAAGATGTAGTCGGTGCCATCGTTGTAGAGGTACTGGAACTCACGGGTGGTGAGCATGACGCTCTCGAACTTGGTGCCGGCGTTGCAGGTGTTCTCGACGACGCGGCCGCTCTTGATGTCGCGGGTCTTGTAGCGCACAAACGCGCCGCCCTTGCCCGGCTTGACATGCTGGAACTCGACGATGGTGTAGACCTTGTCCTTAATGCGGAGACCGAGGCCGTTCTTGAAGTCGGCGGTAGAAATGGTAGGCATAGCGACCTTTCTTGTTATGGGCAGAACGCACAAGCGTCCAAATTACATACGAGCGAAATTATACACTTGCAGACGGCGCCTGCAGCGAGCGCATAAAAAGAGAACGCGGGGCGTCCGAATTGCTCCGGAGGCCCCGCCCCAAACTATCTACCGAAGTAGACTAGCAATCGATGACGTGAAGGTCATGCGGCGTCTTGGTGAAGGGCTCGTAGCCGTTCTCGGTGACCACGCCGTAGTCCTCCAGGCGCACACCGCCCACGCCGGGCAGGTAGACGCCGGGCTCCATGGTGATAACCGAGCCGACCTCGATGATGTTCTTGCTGCGGTTGAAGTTAGGCAGCTCGTGGATGTCAATGCCCACGCCATGGCCCAGACCATGGTTGTAGTAATCGCCATAGCCGGCATCGCCAATGATCTTCTTGGAAAGCTTGAAAATGTCGTTGCCCTCGACGCCCGGATGAATGGCGGCAACGCACTCCTCGTGCGTACGGCGCACGAGCGCGTACAGGTCGAGCTGCTCCTGGGTAGGCTCGCCCATCACGACGGTGCGCGTCATGTCAGAACGATAATCGCAGTAGCCCGCGCCGTAATCCATGAGGACGAAGTCGCCCTTCTCGATCACGCGGTCGCTCGGAACGGCATGCGGGTTGGCGGTATTGGGGCCGCTCGCCACGATGGAGCCAAAGGCCAGGCTGTCGGCACCGTTGGCGAACATAAAGTTCTCGAGCTCGTTGCGAACCTGCTTCTCGGTCATACCGGGCTTAATATAGCCGAGCATGTGCTGGAAGGCGGCGTCGGTGATCGACTGCGCGTGGCGCATGAGCTCGATCTCCTCGGCGTCCTTGATGGCGCGCATCTTACGGATGTCGTCATGCATCAGCGGCAGCATGCAGGCAACGGAGCGGTCCTCCAGGCCACGCTGAATACCCTGGTAGAAATTGATCTGCATGTCGTCCTCGACAGCGCAGACGCGGCACTTGTTGGCCGCGATCTTGCCGGCGACCCAACCGGGGATGGTGCCCTCGTCCATGTCGTAGACCCAGGGGCTGCCGGCGGGCGTGTTCTCCTCAAAGCTGTTGAGATAGCGCGAGTCGGTATGGAACAGGCACTGGTCGGCCGTAATAAACGCAGCATGCGGGAACTCGAAGGTGCAATCGAAGACGCCCTTGACGCCCGTAAGCCAACGAAGGTTGGCCTCGTCGCGCACCACGATAGCGTCGTAGCCACGCTCAACCATCAGGGCACGGACACGCTCGATACGACCGGCAGGACCGGCAGCAAACTCTGACATGCAGATTCCTTTCTTGTTGTCTCTATAAAGACGGAACGGGTCTCAACCGAACGACGGAATCGCGCGCGATTCGCAACCGATTGGAAACCCGCCCCTCAACATGATACGAAAGACGATGTATGTCAATAAATCCTAGAGAAGTTCTTTGCGAGAAGCCAAGTAGGCGTGAGCATGGCGGTCGAGGACCTCGTCCTCAACGCTCGTTAGACGAATGGCGCCGAGTGCCGCGGGCAGCGGCAACATACTACGGTTCGAGCGGTCAAACTGCTGCCTGCGGAACTCCTCGATATATGAGGCAGGCTCCAGATCGAAGGCAAGCTCCTCGATACCAAAGTCCTCCAGGCAGTCATCGACCTCAAAGACGTAATCGATATCAAAGTCGCAGGCATCATGTGCTAAGCGCGCCTCAAAGCGCATGCCCTCAGACAGCAGCTGGTAGGCAGGAACCTGCGCCGCGGCTTTACCCAGGCAGGCGCGCAGGGTACGCTCCCCCATCTTGCCAAAATCGAGCGCATGGCGGGCGCTCGGGTTCGTGGCCATCAGTACGTCCTTACGGGCAGTCTGAGACCACTGAACGGCATTGACGAGCGCGACCTCCTCGCCCGCGAGAATCTCGGGGACGGTCTCAGTAAACTGATTCCAGCGGGACTTGCTGCTCGAAAGCATGGTGCCAACAAGTACCGCATAGCCGAGCTTGAGGTCCTCGGGGTCCGCCGCGCGAACAAGGTCGAGGTCGCACACGACCAAGCCCGGCTCGGGACGGAACGCGATAGCGGGAAGCGCATTCGTCGACGAGGCGACAAGCGGCTTCATGGTCGTCGCAACCGTGAGCATGGCGTCGAACGTCGTCGGCAGCAAGGCGCACTCGGTGCGACCGCACCACTGATTGGCACACCAACAAACGACCGAGCAGGTCGCCGTGTCACCGACAGCGACAACGAGATCGTCGCAGGTAATGCCGTTAGCCGACAGGGCGCCAAAGACGGTATCGGCATCGGCCAGCGTAGCACCGGCAGGAGAAACCTCGAGGACGAGCAGCGACACGGCAAAACCGGCGTCGACCAGCGCATGCTCGACGACCTCGCCAAAACGCTCGGATGTAGCGTCGTTCCAAACCACCATCGCGCGCTTAGGCTTGCCCACGGCCGAGGCAAACATGCGCGACAGCTCCTCGAACGCGCCCAATCCAACGCGGACATCGACACTGCGGTTTTGGAAATTGATAAGTTGACGGCGAATCATAGCAGTCCACGCTCCAAAAGCATCTCGGCACAAAGGTAGGAAACGTCCTCGAAGGACTTGTTGCGAATATCAAGGGTAATATCGGCGGCCTGGCGATACAGCGGACGGCGATGCTCAAACAGGCGCGCAGCGTGCTCGGGCGAGCGGAAATCGGGCCGGGTATCGGAGCGGCGAATCTGGCGCAACGAGTCCTCAAAGTCGCCTTCGAGGTACACGCATATACCCATCTCATGCATCAGCTCAATGTTCACCGGCGTCTCGACGATGCCACCCCCGCACGACACCAGCAGGCTGCGCTCGCTTTGAAGCGAACGGAGTGCCGAGGTCTCAAGCTCGCGAAAACGATCCTCGCCCTCGGTCTCAAATATCTCGGTCACCGACTTGCCACATCGACGCACAACCAAACGATCGGTATCGATAAAACGCCGCTTGAACATAGTGCCGACGTTGCGCGCGAGCGTCGATTTGCCCGCGCCCAAAAAGCCGATAAAGAAGATATGGTCGCAGCCGTGTTTGATGTGCTGAGACATGGCGAAACCTATTCCTCGCAGGGAAGGTCGCGCAGGGCCCGGCGCTCAAAGATACGGAAGATCTGCGTGTACCACAGGTCCTGGGTTGCCTGCGGCTTGACCAGAATAGTGTCAACGCCGGCAAAGTTACCGCTCCACACGTCCGTGTACAGCTGATCGCCGATCAGCACCGCCTCGTCTGCCGTGGCGCCAAGGCGCTTAAGACCCGCCTTCAAGGCAAACGGGGCGGGCTTCATGGCGTGGCTGATGGCCTCGAGTCCCAGCTCGCGTGCAGAGCTCATGACCTGATCGCGATGCCAGTTGTTGGACACCATGCACAGCTTAAAGCCTTTGGCGCGGGCGGTATCGAGCCAAGCGGAAACCGCGGCGGGAACCTGCTCGGTGTCGCGCGGAACCAGAGTGTTATCGCGATCGAGCAGAATGGCGCGTTTGCCGTCGGCCCACAGGGTATCAAGGTCGATGCGATCGACCGAGGCAACGTATCGTTTGGGGCTAAAAATCCTCATGCTAATTCCAAGACAGTTGATGCTCTTCGTAGGTTTGCGAGAAGTACTCCTCGTCCTGCGTAATGTAGAAATACAGGTCATCGGAGTCGGTTGGCTCAAGCGTGGCCTTGAGTGCCTCGAGCGACGGAGAGCAGATGGGCGTGGGTGGCAGGCCCTCGTGCTTATAGGTGTTATACGGGCTATCGCTCTGCAGGTCGTCGGCGGTAACCTCGCCACCGGTGACATACATCATGGTCGCATCGCTGTTGAGATAGCGCAGACCGTCGAGCTTGCCGGCAAGGCGGTTGTAGAAGACCGAGGCCACGTGTGCACGTTGATCGGCGTTGAGGCCCTCGCGCTCAACGATAGAGGCCAAGTTGACGATGTCGTAGTCGGACATCTCCACACCGTAGCGCTCCTTGATCTTGGCTTCGCAGCTCGCAAAGTCAAGCGACTTGTACTCGGTCTTAAACTGATCGAGCATGGCGCGAATCACGTCATCGGCCGTCGGCGAATCACCCAACGAATAGGTCTTGGGGAACAAGAAACCCTCGAGCGAGTCGTTGGCGGCGCCCTTAAGGAAGCTATAGTCGTCCACGTAGTTGGAGGCCTTGGCCTGGTTGAGGAAGTCTTCCTTAGAGATGCTGTCGTAGGCCTGGGCCACGCGGTCGGCGACTTGATCGACTGTCAGACCCTCAGGGATAGTCAGCGCATTGGAGCCCGCGTTGGGGCCTTCCATGAGCTGCTGAACAACCTTGGTCGCATCCATGAGTGTGGTGAACGAGTAGGTGCCAGGCTTAAGCGACATATCGGCGTTAAGCTTTTTCACCGCCGCGTAGTAATCCTTGGGATTTTCGACGATATGGTTCTCGGAGAGAATCGAGGCGATCGTATCGCCCGAAGCACCGTCGGGAATGGTCACCGTAACTTGCTGGCCAGCAGCGACTTTCGCATCCTCACCGGCAAAGAAGCCCTTAACGGCAGGTACGACAAAGAAAGCGATAGTAGCAAGCGCGATTACGGCCACCACAACGCCGATGATCATAGGAACCGGAGAACTCTTCTTTTGAGCACCGCGACGAGCATGCGTGTTGTAGCTCGAGCGAGTCGCCGGAGCAACGCCATGCGACCCGCGAGCGTGATGCGAATGCGATTGGGGGGCCTGCGTTCGCTGGGTAGGTGCCTGTTGCTTAAAGCGAGCACCGCCTGCAGGCTGAGCCGAACGAGCAGTGGGCTGCTGAGCCGCGTGAGAAGCCGGATACTGAACCGAACGAGCAGAAGGCTGCTGACCCGTCCGTTGAACAGGTTGGGCCGAACGAGAGGAGGACTGCACCGGGCGCGCGGCAGACTGAGCTGCGCGCTGGGTCGGCTGTGCCGGACGCTGGCCAGGCTGGGCAGGGCGCGACGCCGACTGACGTGTACAATTCGGCTGGCGCGGATCGGAAGCGCTAGGCATGCGAAACCTCCTCGTTTTTACGATCAAGCCACGTCTGCAAAAACAGGCTGGCGGCAATCATGTCAATCTTGCCCCTCATCTGCTTTTCGTTGAGGCCCTGCTCGCGCAGGATACGCTTTGCCTCTTGCGAGGACAGGCGCTCGTCCTCAAACTCCAACGGAAGATCGAGCTCGTCGGCAATCTTTTGCGCAACAGCGGCAACGCGCTCGGCCTGGGGACCGGGCTCACCGGCCATGGTCAGGGGACGCCCACTTACCAGGATATCGGGCTCATAGTCCTCAACCAGGTAGCGGAACGTCTTGGCCATACCGGTGACCTCTGCAGCCGGGAGCACCTTGACAGGCATCGCCATCTTGCCATCACGGCTCGAGACGGCGATGCCGATCCTGGTCTCCCCTATGTCCAGCGCAAGCGCGACCACAGCGACTACCTAGATTCTTAGGCGCCGAGCGCGGTCTTAGCGGCCGCGAGGGCATCGGCGATGCCGGCGGCGTTCTTGCCACCGGCCTGGGCCATGTTGGGACGGCCGCCACCGCGACCGTCGACCAGGCCCGCGATCTGCTTGATCACGTTACCGGCGTGGAAACCGGCCTTGACGGCGTCATCGGAGCCGGCGGCGAGCAGGGCCGGGGTGCCCTTCTCGGTCACGCTGGCGACGACGCAGGCGACAGGACCGGCGACCTTCTGGTGCACGGTATCCCAGACGTTGCGCAGGTCGGCAGCCTCAAGGCCCTGGAGCTCAGCGACGACGAGCTTGTAGCCGTCGAGCTCGACGGCGCCCTCGATGGCGCTGGAGATAGCGTCGGAGGAGCCACCGGTCAGTGCCTTCTTGAGCTTGTTGGAAGTCTCGCGCAGCTCGGCCTGCAGGTTCTCCACGCGGGCGGGAACCTCATCCACGCGGCACTTGAGCGCAGCAGCGGCGGCGTCGACGAGCGCCAGACGGTCGGCCATGTAGTCGAGAGCACCCTTAGAGGTCACGGCCTCAATACGGCGGACGTTGGAGCCCGTAGAGGACTCGGAAATGATCTTGAACAGGCCGATCTCGGCGGTGTTGGCGGCATGGGTGCCACCGCAGAGCTCACGGGAGAACGGCTGGTCCTCGGCGCCCACGGAGACAACGCGGACGACGTCGCCATACTTCTCGCCAAACAGGGCGACAGCACCGGCGGCCTTGGCCTCGTCGATGCCCATGACGCGGGTCACGACCGGCTTGGAGGCGAAGATCTGCTGGTTAACCAGGTCCTCGACAGCCTTGAGCTGCTCGGAGGACAGGGCCTCGAAGTGCGTGAAGTCAAAGCGCAGGTGCTCGGGCGTCACCAGCGAGCCAGCCTGGGAGACATGCTCGCCCAGGACCTGCTTAAGCGCAGCGTCGAGCAGGTGGGTGGCGGTGTGGTTGCGGCGCAGGAAACCACGGCGCTCGGCGTCGAGCGCGGCGGTCACGGTAGCACCGACGGTCAATGTGCCCTCGGCAACGTGGGCGACGTGAGCATACAGGCCATTGTGGTTCTTGGTATCGGAAACGGTCAGCGCAACGCCCTCGGCGAAAAGCTCGCCGGCATCGCCCTGCTGGCCACCCATCTCGGCGTAGAACGGGGTGCGGTCGAGCACGACCTCGACGTCCTCGCCGGCGGCAGCGGACTCGACGGACTCGACGTTGCGCACGATGGCAACAACCTTGGCGCCTACGATCGCATCGTTGTCATAGCCGTCGAACTCAGTCGCGGCGACCTTGTCGGAAAGTTCGACCCACACGTCGTTGAAGCTGCCCCAGGCGTCGCCCTTGGCATTGGCGCGGGCGCGGGCCTTCTGGTCCTCCATGCAGGCGGTGAAGCCGTCCATGTCGACGTCGTGGCCAGCGGTGCCGGCGATCTCGACGGTCAGGTCGATGGGGAAACCAAAGGTGTCGTGCAGCTTAAAGGCAACGTCGCCCGGAAGGACAGCACCCTCGGCAAGCGCGGCCAGGGCCTCGTCCAGGTAGACGCGACCGTTGTCGAGCGTCGTGGAGAAACGCTCCTCCTCGGAAGCGACGATACCCTTGACGAGCGCGACGTTCTTGAGCAGCTCGGGATAGGCCTCGCCCATCTGGGCGTTGACCTCATCAATGAACTTGGTCAGGAAGGCGCCCTCGATGCCCAGCAGGCGACCGTGGAACACGGCACGGCGGAGCAGGCGGCGAAGGACGTACTCGCGACCCTCGTTACCGGGGAGAATGCCGTCCGAGATCATAAAGTCGACGGCACGAGAGTGATCCGCGATGATGCGCAGGGAGCGGCTGGCACCGGAGTAATCGTCGGCGTCATAGGTCTTGCCGCTGATCTTCTCGCCCAGCTTGATGAGGTGCTGCATCAGATCGCCGTCGTAATTAGCGGTCTTGTGCTGCATGATGGCGGCCATGCGCTCCAGACCCATGCCCGTATCGAGGTTGCGGTGCGGCAGCTCCGGCATGGAGCCATCCTCCTGGCGGTCGTACTGGGTAAACACGAGGTTCCAGAACTCAAGGAAGCGATCGCAGTCGCAGCCAGGCTTGCAGTCGGGGCTGCCGCAACCGACCTCCTCGCCCATGTCAAAGTAGATCTCAGAGCACGGACCGCAGGGACCGGTGGGGCCAGCGGCCCAGAAGTTGTCGTCCTCGCCCAAGCGGGAGATGTGGTCCTCGGCAACGCCCAGGGAGCGCCATACGTCATGGGTCTCGTCGTCCTCGGTAAAGACGGTGAAGTACAGGCGATCGAGCGGCAGCTTGAACTCCTTGGTGATGAGCTCAAAGGCCCAAGCGCAGGCCTGCTGCTTGGAGACGCCGCCAAAGGAGAAGTCGCCGAGCATCTCAAAGAAGGACAGGTGACGGCCGTCCTCGCCGATGCAATCGATGTCGTTGGTGCGGACGCACTTCTGGCAGGAGATCGCGCCGATCTCCTTCATGGTCTTCTTGCCCTGGTAGTACTCCTTAAACTGATTCATGCCGGCGTTGGCAAGCAACAGCGAAGGATCGTCGGGGACGAGGGACGAAGAAGGATAGAGCTTAAGACCGCGCTCCTCAAAGAAGTTGAGGAACTTAGAGCGAATCTCGGCCGTAGTCATTGACGGGTAGTCAGCACTCATAGAGGGAATCTCCTCGGTTTCACATCGAAACAGTTCAAACGTAACGATATTACCATCCCACCGCGCCTGTGCAAAAAAGAGGGCCGCCAAACAGCGACCCTCCAGCGAAAGTGCACGTTATTTAGTACTGTGCGATCCTTTGAAAAAGGACTGCTGTAGAATTACATATAAGAGTCACCCGGAAGGAGCGATCGATGAAAAGCAAACGATTTTTCCTCAATGCACTTCTGTTAGCGGCACTTTTAACGCTATTGGCTTTCTCCTGCTGGTACGCAAACCAACCAGCATTTGGCTACGTGTTGTATGCAGTAATGTCCGGCGATAAGGCTTATTACACTTTACGCGCAATTGACATTCTCTTTTTCTATGTTGCCGGTCCCTTATCAATCGCTTTGCTCGCGTTTCTTGTCATTTACAACTTCAAGAAACGTTAATGGGGCCTATTTAGAATCCGAATCGTCCATGGACCCGTCGATGCCGGTTTTGGTATCGTCATCAGAGTTGGAATCGTCATCCTTGGCGAAGGGATTCTTGAAGAAACCCGTGGCATCGGGCTGAAGACCCGAGAGCTTGATCCAGGGATTATCGAGCTCGGGCTTGGGCATAGCCTTGGCCTCGGGCGCGGTCTCGTTGCCGATGAGCTCGGACTCATAGATGAACGTATCGTCCCCGAGCGCGTCATAGGCGGCGACCGGGTTGCCATCGGCATCGCGGTACGGCGTGCCCTTAAACACGGCGCCGTCATAGGCCACAAGCTGGCGGCCGGTCTCGTTCTCAAAGTAGTAGACGAAAATGCCCTTGAGGGCTGCGCACAGCGGAATGGCAATGATCATGCCAATAGGACCCATGAGTGCCGAGCCAATAACGAGCGCCGTGAGGCTCATGATGGGATGCACCTGCACCGAGCTCTGCATGACCTTAGGCGAAATTACGTTATCGGTGACGTTTTGAGCGACCATCGTCACGATGAGCGTCCATAACGCCAACATGGGGCTGAACATGAAACCGAGCACTGTGGCGATTGCTGCGCTCACCCAGGGACCGACGACCGGAACCAAATGCATGATGCCGGTAAAGATGGCCATGAGCGCCGCATACGGATGGCCGATGATCATAAAACCGATAAAGGCGAGGAAACCACCGCAGATGGACGTCACGACCATACCGCGCATGTAGCCGCCGACAGAGCGAGAAAGGATGGCGACCATAAAGCGGTACGAGGTCTCCTTCTCCTGACCGATGATGGTGCAAATCTCGTGGTGCATGCGAGGGTAGTCGCAGGCCATCCAGTACGCAAGCACCAGACCAAGGAAGATCACGAACAACTGCGAGGCTGTATTGGTGATGAGCGGGAACACACCGCGGCCAAGCTCGGCAGCGATCTGAGACACATACTTCGATGCCACGGCAACCAGCGACGAAAGATTATCGTCCAGATACTCCTTGAGCGGCGTGTTGTTGAGCGTCTTGGCATGCGAGATCATCTCGTTGAGGTCGCCACCCGCAACACGAAGCTGCTCGGGCAGGCGGCTCAGGACTTCCATGATCTGACCAAAGAGAATCGGCGACAAGATGCAAACGACACCGACGAGCACAGCAACGACCACAATAAGCGCGATAAGCGAACCGATGCCGCGATTCACGCCATGGTGCTCGAGCCAGTTGGTGATCGGGGACATCACAAAAGCAATGATGGAGCCGACGGCAAGAAACTCAATAACCGGTGCCAGGATGCCCATAAGGTTAAAGATGACGGCGGCGATGACGATGCAACCGACGACAGCCCAAATGCGAAGCGTCAGAATGCGGGTATCGCGCAGCGTGCGGTCGGTTTGTTGGGGGTGCTCACTCATGAACGAACCATTACTCCGTCAGGGTCAATCTTGTCTTGAATCTTCTTGAGGGTGCGGCGCAGTAGGCGCGAGACCTGCACCTGCGAAATGCCCAGCTTCTTGGCGATCTCGATCTGGGTCATGCCCTTCACAAAGCGTAGCTCGATCACCTCACGCTCGCGCGGCGAGAAATCGCGGATGGCTTCCTCGATTACCAGGCGGTCATCGGTAAAGTCGAGCTCGTTGTCGTCGTCGGCATAGCGATCGAGAATCGAGGGAGCATCGTCGGAGTCGGACGCGCCGGGAGCCTCGATGGGCACCGAGGTGTAGGCCGAGGACGATTCCATGGCTTCGAGCACCTCGTCGACGGTCACGCCAAGGTAATCGGCGATTTCCTCAACCTTGGGCGAACGCTGAAGCTCGTTGGTAAGCTTGTCGGTAGCCTGGTTAACCTTGGCAGAGAGCTCCTGCAGACGACGCGGCACGCGCACACTCCAGCCCTTGTCGCGGAAGTGGCGCTTAATCTCGCCCAAGATGGTGGGCGTGGCAAACGTCGTGAACTCGAGTCCGCGCTCGGGATCAAAGCGATCGATAGCCTTGAGCAAGCCCAAGTACCCGACCTGCAAAAGGTCATCGAGCGGCTCGCCGCGGTTCTTGAATTTGTTGGCAAGAAACCTTACCAGGTTCATATGGGACATGACGAGCTGCTCGCGAGCATCCGGATCACCGGTCTCCTTATAACGACGAAACAGCTCGCGGGTTTTCTCCTTGTCCCAAGCGGTCTTGCCGCTCCGGGAGCGTTCGGTCATATTAGATATCCGCCTTGAGGTCGAGGGAAAGCGTTAGGGGCGCTGTAGTCTTTTCGTAAGAGTCACACACGCTCGCCAAAATGAGCTCGGCATACACGGCAGCCTGGTCATCCTCATCGACAGTCGCCTGGTCGCCAAAGGTAAAGGTCATGCCCACATGCGATTCGTCGACATCGAATTTGATCGAGATATCGTCGGAATCAACAGCCGTGCAGCCAAAGATGAAGGCTTCTTCGGCAGCCATACGAATGTCCTCGATGCGATCAACGGACATAGAGCACAGGGCGCCGACGTTGGCGGCCGTCATGCGCACCAAGCGCGCGAGACGCGGATCACCGGCAACGCTCAGCGTAATGGGGCAGGTTGCTTCGCTACTCATCGCAGGACTCCTCGGAGGTCTCGGCAGGCGTATAAGTGTAATACTGAGCAGGCTTAGCAGCGGGCTTCTGAACATCATCGTCGTCAGCAGCGGCATCGTCATCGCCAATCAGAACGCGCTCAGTAGGCTGCTCGGCCTCGGCGGCGGCAGCGGCGAGCTTGCGATCGGCGTCGGCTGCAGGAGCCTTCACCTTATTGAAGAGCTTCTGCACGGCGCCAGCAGCAGAATCAGTCACGCTCGATACGGCATTGCTGGCCTCAGCCACGCTGCCCGTGACCTCGGAGATGTCGCGAACGACCGCCTCAACCTCAACGAGGTTAGACGTCAGAGCATCAACGGCAGTCTTGCTCGACTTGAGGAGCGGCTCAACCTGTGCCAGCGCGGGGGTGAGCTCATCGACAGCGCCGTCGAGCTTTGCCACCACAGGCTGTGCCTCGGCGAGCGTATTGTTAAGGTCACTCACCGTCTTGTCGAGCGAATCAACGACGGTGCGGGTCTTGCGCAGCGTGAGCGCGAGCTCGACAACAGCCCACACGCCGGCAACGGCGAGCAACAGCAGGGCGATTTGAATGGGACTCATACAAGCCTCCCAAAGGAATCGAAATACAGACGCTGTTCATGGTACCCCAAAGGGGACCGAACATGCCAAGCGTGAGATCCTGGGACAAAATAATCAGCAGTTACTTCGGAGCATTACCGCTACGGTCGCGTTCGCTTTGCTCAACACGCCACTCTTCCCAACCGCGGCCGGCAGGATGCCAGAAGGCGCCGCGCTCCAGCCCCTCGGGCAAATAGCGCTGCTCGACCCAGCCTTCGGGATAGTCATGCGGATACTTATACACACCGTATTCGTCGCTGCCCGGACGATGACGATCGCGCAGATAGCTCGGCACCTCACGAAGCCCACTAGAATGGATATCGGCCAGCGCCGCATCGATTGAAGCCTCACACGCGTTGGATTTAGGCGCCAAGCACACATAGAGTGCAGCCTGAGCCAGGTTAATGCGGCACTCGGGATAGCCAATGACCTCGGCAGACTTAAACGCGGCATGCGCCACCAAAAGCGCCTGCGGATCGGCGTTGCCAACATCCTCAGAAGCCTGAATCATAATACGGCGTGCAATAAACTTGGGATCCTCCCCTGCATCGATCATGCGCGCGAGCCAATAAATGGTAGCATCGGGGTCGCTGCCGCGCATGGACTTAATGAACGCACTGATAATGTCGTAGTGCATGTCACCGTTTTTGTCATACGAAAACCCACGGCGCGGATTGGCGATCTTCACATCGTCGACCGTGATGGGATACCGCTCCCCCGCCGCCGGAGCCGGCGTCCCCTCGGTATCGGGACGCGTGACGGCAATCTCGCTCGCCAACTCAAGCGTCGTCAGGGCCGAGCGTGCATCACCCGCTGCCAGCGTGCAAATGGTCTTGACCGTATCATCATCGGCCGAGAATTTGCCGTTCAGGCCCTGAGGCGCCTCGAGCGCACGCTCGATAAGCATGGCGATATCCTCGTCCTTTAAATGCTCAAGCTCCACGACTCGACCACGTGAGAGCAGCGCCGAGTTGACCTCGAAGTACGGATTCTCCGTCGTAGCGCCAATCATAATGACGGTACGGTTCTCAACTGCATGCAGCAGGGCATCCTGCTGCGACTTAGAGAAGCGGTGAATCTCATCGATGAATAGAATGGTGCGGCGGTCGTACGTATTCAGGCGCGTCTTGGCCTCATCGATCACGCGGCGCAAGTCCTTTACGGTGCCCGTCACGGCGCTGACCTCGACAAACTCGCTCTTAGTATGGTTGGCGATAATGTGGGCCAGCGTCGTCTTACCCGTACCGGCCGGCCCGTACAGAATCACGCTCGAAAGCACGTCGTGCTCGATCGCGGCACGCAACCATGAGCCCTTACCGACGGCCTTTTGCTGGCCCACATAATCGTCGAGCGAATTGGGGCGCATGCGCACCGCAAGCGGCGCATTCTGAAAGGAACGCTCGCGCGTCGAAGCAGAAAAAAGGTCGTCCATAGCCATCCCGTGCATCAATCAAAAACGTTTTCCACA
The DNA here is from genome assembly GCF_003470945.1 of Collinsella sp. AM23-17. NCBI lineage: Bacteria > Bacillati > Actinomycetota > Coriobacteriia > Coriobacteriales > Coriobacteriaceae > Collinsella > Collinsella sp. AM23-17. The sequence continues at coordinate 103,229 of NZ_QRHU01000001.1, forward strand.
AACAGTATACCGAATAAATACGAACTACCGTTCGTTAATATAGGTGCGGTGCGGAAACTCCAGACCAGGGAATAGCTTGCTCGTCAGCTCGCAGAAATAGCCGTCCGTCATGCTCGCAATGTAATCCGCCACCGCTTGATCCTTGTCGTCCTGCCAAGCATAGATGCGGCCATAATAGGAAAGCTGCTGCTCAATACGCGAAATGTGGTGCTTAAAGATGTAGGAGGACTCGTCACCCTCGTTTAGATCCCGCAGGCAACGGTCGTAGAGCTTTTCGAAGGCCTCGCGCAGCTCCTCCTCGGAATCGCCTTCGATACCGCCCTTGCTATAGATCTTCTCGTAGTTCTCGCGCTTGGCTCGACGAATTTCCTCAAACAGGTCCTCGCTCATCTCGATGCGCGGCTTACCATAGCTATGCTCAACGATATCGATGGAAGCGTGCGTGAGGATCCAGCTGTTATAGGCGCCGCCCCGACCATCGTCAAAAGCGTCGGGCGAAAGCAGACCCGCCGCGATCGCATCCTGACGGTCACGACCGACGTAGGCAAGAATATCCGAGATGCGAACGACGCAGCCCTCGAGCGTCATGGGACGCAGGTGCCCAATGGCGCCATAGCCCGTGGCGATGCAGTCCTCGACCGCCTGATCGAACTGGTCAAAGGAGCCCATATCCGACAATTCAAACACGCGCTGCTCGTACTCGCCGTTATGGCATAGCACGCCGTCGAGCGTCTGGAGTGACACGTTACGGCCGTACAGCGCGTCGAGCACGCGGACCGACTGCACGTTATGGAAAAAATAACGCCCCGTACGCTCGTGGTAGATATCGTTGAGGAATCGCTCACCGGCATGGCCGAAAGGCGTGTGTCCCAAGTCGTGGCCCAGGCCAATCGCCTCGATCAGATCGCAATTGAGCCCCAGGGCGCGACCGATATCGCGCGCAATGCGGGAGACAAGCTGCACGTGCAAACCGCGGCGTGACAGATCGTCATTGCTACGGAAGCTAAAGACCTGCGTTTTGCCTGCATAACGGGTGTACGCAGGAAGATGAAGTATCTTTTCGGTATCGCGCATAAACGCCGGACGCATAAGCGTGCCTTTGTCGGCGGCGCGATCAATACGACGAATGACCTGATCGTCGTTGCAACGATACGGGTTAACATAGCCCGAAGCACGATCGGTGGCAATGCGCTCGAAAAGTTCGGGCGACAACGCCGAGGGAATACGGTCCATGCGCGCCTTAATGACGGCCGTTTCTTGATTAGTTGCCATGGCATGCTCCTTAAGAAGGATGCGCAATCGGTTACAAAGTGCAGCCCACAACCTCGATTATGGCAAAAATCGGCACCAAAAACGGGAGCAATGGCAAGGAGCGCGATTTTGTGATGAGGCAGGAGAGGGCAAGGACCAGGAGCGCGGCGGCAAATGCCACGATGCCACCCAGAGGGTCGAGCGTGCAAAGCGCGAAAAGTGCCTTAGCATCTCCCATGCCGATGCCCGGGATTTGGCGAAGACGACGCCAGAGGGACTCAGTCAGAACGAGAGCAAGATACACGATGACGGCAAGACCTGCGTGGTCAAGCGTTGTGTTCAAACCGAGGTCGAGCCAAACGCCCGCAAACGCCGCCACGGCGCACGCGCCAGCAAGCTCATTGGGAAACCGCCGCTCACGGGCATCAACCACCGCACCGGCAAAGACGCAGATCCAAAATGGGATGTAGAACATCGTGCACCTCCATGAGCAGCTGCTCAAAAGCAAAAACCACCACAAAGGTGCACCCCCTTTGCGGTGGTTCTGGTCGTGGTTACTTGGCGCCCTGCATGACCTCGTCGAGGGTAACGTTAACGGCGTGCTGCGTGGGCACCCAGTCGACCTTCAGGAACAGCGCGGCAACCGTGATGGGGATATAGCTGAACATAAAGATCGGGAAGGTAAACAGGTTGGTCACCAGGCGCCACTTTTGAGCGCAATGAATGTGCTTGTACTCAAAGATGGTCGTGAGCAGCGCCAGGATAAAGAAGGTCTGGTACATCATCACGAACGTCATGATAAGCGAGGCGGCACAAGCCTGCATCTCGACCTCGGTAGCCAAGAAACCATGCGAAAGGCCACCCACGATGAGGAACGTCGCATTGGCGAGCATGGAGATCAGGGACAGCAGCATGCCCGGAGCGATGGTCATAAACATGTCATATGCGGCAAAGCGATGATAGCGGAACGTCGACTTGACCAGATGCTTGCCGTAGGTAAAAAAGACCTGGTAGAAGCCCTTGGTCCAGCGCATGCGCTGTTTCCAGGACGCCTTAAACGTCACCGGCTGCTCGTCAAAGAACTCCGCCGGCGCATAACCGATGCGGATGCCGTGAATGGCGCAGAACGTGGTGAACTGGATGTCCTCGGTCAGTGTATGGAACTGCCAGCCGTGCATGCCCTCGATAACACTGGCGGAGATAAGGTAGCCCGAGCCCGAGACGGCGCAGGACGTCTTGCAGATATTACGCGCGTTGTTGAGGAAGCGGGCCTCACGCAAATACCAGGTGGCATTCGCTGCCGAGATCCACGAGCTTCCGAAGTTCTTGGAGTTACGATAGCTCGTGACCACATGGAAGCCCTGGTCAAAGGCATCATTCATCTTGGACACGTAATCGCGGGCGATAACATTATCGGCATCGAAGATAAAGTAACCTTCAAAGGTGTCGGGATACTCGTTAAGGATACGGTCGAAACCAAAGTCCATGACCCAGCTCTTGCCTTTACGGGCCAGGTCGTTTCGCTCGTACACGACAGCGCCCGCCTCGCGCGCGAGCTGCGCGGTGTTATCGGTGCAGGCATCGGCGACGACAAAGACCTCGATGAGCTCGGACGGATAATCCTGGTCCTTGATGGAGCGAACGAGGTTGGCGATCACGGCCTCCTCGTTATGCGCCGCGATAAAGAAGGCATACCGGTGGAGTTTTTTGGCCTTGGGAGGCGCGACCTCGCCGCGGAGAGCACCGATGACAAAGAAGACCACCTGGTACAAGAAGCAGACCGTGAGCAGCGTGACGACAATCTGGTTGAAGATCACGATGGGTGTGTTGGTTTGTAAAAAGGCGAGCATGCAGGCTCCCAGGAACGTGTTACGTAAACAACCGTATATCTTACCGCAGGCTTACCGAGTTCAAGAAACCACCTAATACTGGCTAGGCTTCGAGCAGACCGAGCTGCGGTACGATTTCGTCGCCGGCAGCAGTGCGACCAAGCGAACGCGGGGCTAAGTCGTCGAGGACGGCGGCGAGATCCCACGGCAGCTCGTCGCGGCACTCAATGCGCTCTCCCGTCACGGGATGATCGAACGCCACGCGCCAGGAATGGAGGAATTGCCTGGTCAGACCCTGATCGGCACGCGCATCGCACTTACCGTAGAGCGGATCGCCCACGCAGGCGTGGTTGATATGGCGCATGTGCACGCGAATCTGATGCGTGCGGCCCGTAAACAGGTGGCACTCGACGAGCGTATAACCGTCGTCAAAACGCGTGGAATCAAAGCGCTCGAGGACCTTAAAGGTCGTAATGGCCTGGCGCGCGAAAGGATCGTCCGAAACTGCCATCTTGACACGGTCACGCGTAGAACGGGCAATGCCGGTGTTAATGGTGCCCTCGTCCATAGCGATATGACCGTGAACGAGCGTAATGTAGCGGCGGTCGAGCGTGCGCGTACGGATAAGATTTTGGAGCGCGCGCTGGGTGTCGTCGTCCTTGGCAGCAAGCATGAGACCCGAGGTATCGCGATCCAAACGATGCACGATACCGGGGCGATCCTCGCCCTGCACAGTGCCCAGATGGTCGATACCGCAGTGATAGACCAGGGCATTCGCGAGCGTACCGCTCTCATGACCATGCGCAGGATGGCACACCAGGCCGCGCTGCTTGGAGAGCACAATGAGATATTCGTCCTCATAGCGAATGTCGAGCGGGATGGCTTCGGGAATCACATCGGTCGGGTCGTGCGGCTCGGGCAAATCGACCGAAATACGGTCACCGGCCCGCACGGCGTACTTTTTGGACAGGCAGGTCTCGCCATTGACACATACGGCACCGCCCTCAATCAGATGCGCGCAGGCAGAGCGCGTAGGACAGCCGTCATTGGCGCCCAGATAGGCGTCAAGGCGCTGACCAGCGGCATCGTCGGCAACAAGGATATGAATGTCAGCCATTAGCGCTCATTCCTTTCGCGAATCTTGCGGGCACGCTCCCCACGCTGCTTGGCTTTGCGCTTGGCGCGGGCCTCGTCACGGGCGTTAAGCTCGGCGGTCGCATCGACCTCACGGGCCGCGGGGCTCAAGAACATGTAGCCGAAGAGGGCGAGCACGACGCCCACGGTAATGCCGATATCGGCCACATTGAAGACGGGGAAGTCGATGAAGGTGGTGGCAATAAAATCGGTCACGAAGCCAAAGGCCAAACGATCGATAGCGTTGCCGATAGCACCGCCCGCAACCATCGCCATGCCCACAACCTCAAGATGGGCGAGCTGGGGTGCACGAACGAGGTACACGGCAATAGCGATAATGACCGCCAACGCCAGCACGGCAAACGCGACACCATGCCCCTCGCCCATGCTAAAGGCAGCACCGATATTACGGACAAACATAAAGTCGATGACACCGGGGATGACGGTCACATGCAAAGCGTCGCCCACGGCACGAACCGCAAGCTTGGTCAGCTGGTCAACAAGCAGCACAACCAGCGCCACCCCACCAGCAACACCCAACCGCCAACGCAAAGGCGGCGTCATATCCCCAGCACGACCCAAATCAATCCCCTAGCCTCAAGAACATCGAATTACGTTTAACGTAAGTAATCATCTTATAGTGACAAACGCCAAACGCGCAGCATATTCACCAACGCTAGCGAAATAATCAGCATAAAACAAAAGCGGCATTCCGAAAAACAGAATGCCGCTTTTATTCAGCGGAGCAAATGGGCCGAAGGCGCCCAAATTCTCCCTATAACTAAAATGCCGAGTTACCGTGCCTTAAAGGGCATTCGCACAACGCTTACAGATGTGAGCATGGCCGTTGTACTCGCCGACGGTGGTGCGGTAGTTCCAGCAACGGTCGCAGCACTCGCCCTCGGCAGCATCGATGGCAACAGAAAGCTCCTCGCCCTGGGTAAGCTCAACATCGGAGACGATGTAAAACTCGGCCAGGTCGACGGCCTTGTCGCCGGTCAGCAGCGCATACATTTCGGCGGGAACGACCGCCTTGACGCGGACCTGCTGGCTCTTGGTGAAGGTGCCAGCGGAGCGGGCATCCTCAAGGGCCTTGGTCACGACGCTACGGAGCTCGAGTGAAGCCTCGAGCACGCCCTCAAACTCGTTGGCCTCGTCGACCGTGATGGGCGACTTGTACCAATCGAGCAGCGCGGCGTACTTCTGGTGATCGACGCAGCCGGCGGGCGCATAGGCCATGGCCTCGTCGACCGTATAGGACAAGATCGGCTGCAGGTCGCGCATGAGCATCGAGAAGAGCTCGGCGAGCACGGTCTGGGCGCTGCGACGCTCGAGCGAGCCGGGCTTCTCACAGTACAGACGGTCCTTCAGGGCGTCGAGGTACACGTTGGAAAGCTCGGTAACCACGAAGTCGTAAAGCGCACGGTAAGCGCGCGGGAACTCGTAGCAAGAGTAAGCATCGTCGACCTCGGCCTGGACCTGGGTCAGACGGGCAACCATGAGCTTGTCGAGCGGCAGCAGGTCGGCAAAAGCGACGCCGTCGGTCTCGGGCTCAAACTGGCCCTCAAGCTCGGAGAGCAGGAAGCGCAGCGTGTTGCGGAAACGACGGTAGGCATCGGACGTACGAGCGAGAATCTCGTGGTCGATGGAAACGTCGGAGCTGGTGTCGACCGAGGCGACCCACAGGCGGATGATGTCGGCGCCCATCTCGTCACAGACCTTATTGGGGTCGATGACGTTGCCAAGCGACTTGGACATCTTACGGCCCTGGCCGTCGAGGGTGAAGCCCTGCGAGACGACCGCCTTGTACGGAGCGTGGCCGTTGGCGCCCACCGAGGTAAGCAGCGAGCTCTGGAACCAACCGCGGTGCTGGTCGGAGCCCTCGAGGTACACATCCGCCGGATACTCCAGCTCGGGACGGTACTCGCAGACGGCCTTCCAGGAAACGCCGGAATCCCACCACACGTCGAGGATGTCCTTATCGGCCTTGAGGTGATGGCCGCCGCACTTGGGGCAGACGCAGGCCTCGCCCAGGTAGCTCTCGGGAGCGTCGGTGAACCAGGCGTCGGAGCCCTTATCGTGGAAGAGCTTGATGACGGCGTCGAGCGTGGCGTCGTTCATGACCTTCTCGCCGCAGTCGGCGCAGGTGTAGCTGGGGATAGGCACGCCCCAGTTGCGCTGACGGCTGATGCACCAGTCGGGACGCTGCTCGACCATGGCGCCAATGCGGTTGGCGGCATGCGCCGGATACCATTTAACGTTCTCGCGGACCTCCTTGCCAGCCTGCTCGCGCAAGCCAGTCTTGTCCATCGAGACAAACCACTGGTCGGTAGCACGGAAGAGCACCGGGTGCTTGCAGCGCCAGCAGTGCGGATAGCTGTGCGTGATCTTCTTCTCGAGGACCAGGGTGCCGCGCTCACGCAGGAACTCGATAATGTGAGGGTTGGCCTCGTCGGTATCCATACCGCTGAAGGGGCCACCGGTGCCAAACTCCTCACCGGTGTAGAACTTGCCGTCGTCGTCGACCGGCATGCAGATGTCGGTGATGCCCTCCTTGAGGCAGGCAAAGTAGTCGTCGACGCCGTGGCCGGGCGAGTTGTGGACGATACCGGTACCGTCATCGACACCGACGTAATCGGCCAGCAGCGCCACGCCCTCAACGCCGTCAAAGATCGGCTGCTTGTAGTGGATGTGGTGGAAGGTCTCGGCGGGAACCACATAGGGCTTGCCGTCGACCATAACCGGGGTGTACTCCCAGCCAAACTCCTCGCAGCACTTGGGAGCCAGGTCCTCGAGCATGACCTCGGCACGGCCCTCGTGCTCAACGGCGACATAGGCGGCGCCGGGCTTGAGGGAAACGGCCTGGTCGGAGGGGATGGTCCACGGCGTGGTCGTCCAGATGATAAAGTCGACCGGGCCGTCGAAGTCCTCGAGGCCGGCGGGCTTGGAAGTCATCTCAAAGCGCACGAAGATGGACGGGCTCGTCTCGTCGGAGTACTCAATCTCGGCCTCGGCCAGCGCGGTATGGCAGTGCTTGCACCAGTGAACCGGCTTGTGGCCGCGATAGATCATACCCTTATCGAACATGGCCTTAAAGACCTCGATGTCGGCGGCATCGTGCTGGTGATAGAGCGTCAGGTAGGGATTGTCCCAGTCGCCGAGCACACCCAGACGACGGAAGCCGGCCTTCTGCAGCTCGATGTTCTCGACAGCGAACTTGTTGCAGAGCTCACGGATCTTAGCCGTGGAGGTCTGGTTGAACTTCTCGGTGCCGAGCTTCTCCTCGACCTTGTGCTCAATCGGCTGGCCGTGGCAGTCCCAACCGGGGACATAGGGAACCTCATAGCCCTGCATCATCCAGTAACGGTTGATCATGTCCTTGGAGATCTTGTTCATGGCATGGCCGATGTGGATCGGGCCGTTGGCGTACGGAGGACCGTCGTGCAGCACGAACTTCTTGTGACCCTCGTTCTTCTTCAGAACCTGCTCGTAGACCTTGTTGTCCTGCCAGTCCTTGAGCCGCTTGGGCTCGGACTTGGAAAGACCGGCACGCATGGGAAAACCGGTCTTGGGCAGATTCATCGTCTGCTTGTACTCGTTTGCCACGGTACCCCTTTCTTGTCATGGGCGCGCACGCCCTCTGGGCACCAAAAAAAGCGCCCGTCCCTGCAAGCTGGGACGAAGCGCCACAAAACGGGCCGTCTGCCCGCAAAAGCTCTTCGCTTAACCACCCAGCTTAGATGCCCTCACCCGCATTACAGCGCGCTCGCATCCGTTACTCGGCTGGCCTGTATCGACGACCATCTCGGCGATGTCTACTAAGACGTGCCTGTACGGCGCGTCCGTTGGGACCGCAGCTCCGGGGTGATTTTCATCGGTCGCATGCACGGGTTCTCAGCGCTCCCCGCTCTCTGTAGCATGCGGACGGCCGACTACTCGTCCCCATCAACGCTTATGCGCTGTATGGTAACACGGTCAACGCCGGCGAAAAACCCTCAACATCGGTTTCATACTTTAGAAACTTCTCGCGATCGCAAGCACTCACTTGGAGCAAAATACCTGAAAGCACTTTATCTAACGAAAGAAGGCTGCTATGCGCACGATTGGAATGAGCGACTACACCGTCGGCGAGGACTGCTTTGACGAGCTGCCCGGCGCACTGGACGAGTACGGAGCGACCAAGGTCGCGATTATCGGTGGTAAACGAGCACTGGCAGCGGCGCTTCCCGGTATCGAAGCGGCGCTGGAGGGCACCGACGTCGAGATTCTGGAGACGCGCGTCTACGGCACCAACAGTACGCGCGCCAATATCGCCAAGGTTGTGAACTCCCCTGTCTGCCAAGAAGCCGACGTTCTTATCGCATGCGGCGGCGGCAAGGCGCTCGACACCGTCAAGACAGCGGCCATCGAGCTCAAGAAGATCGTCTTTACGGTACCGACGATCTGCTCCAACTGCTCGGCCGCGACCGCCATTGCCGTTGTCTACAACGACGACGGCTCGCTCGAGGGCTATTCGTACCCAAACCGCCCCGCGCACATCTTCATCAACCCCAAGATCATCGCCGAGGCTCCGGCGGAGTACTTCTGGGCGGGCGTGGGCGATGCCCTGTCCAAGCAGCCCGAGGTCGAGTACGCCACGAGCGCCGGCAACCTGGAGCACACCGCCGGACTTGGCCTGGCACTCGCCCACACCTGCTCCGAGCCGCTGTTTACCTATGGCGTGCAGGGTCTAGAGGACGTGCGCCAGGACCTGTCGAGCGAGGCCGTCAAGCAGATCGCGCTCGACATCGTGGTCAACACGGGCTATGTCTCGAACCTGACCAACCAAAACGATTACTACTACAACTCGAGCGTGGCGCATGCGTTCTACAACGCCACGTGCAGCATCCCGCGCGAGGGCTCCTACCTGCACGGCGAGGTCGTGAGCCTGGGCGTGCTCGTGCTGTTTGCCTATACGGGCGATACCAAGAACCTTGAGCGCTACGCCGCCTTTAACAAGCAGATGGGGCTACCCGTGACGCTTGAGCAGGTCGGCCTTTCCGAGGCCGACATCCCTGCCCTGTGCGAGTTCGCGCACGCCACCAACGAGTGGAAGCAGGGCAACCCCGAGCCCTTCACCGACGAAAAGTTCGCCGCCGCCATCAAGGCTGCCGACGCTTACGGCCACACGCTCTAGGGCTGGCCCAAAACCACCACAAAGGGGACAGGCACCTTTCTGGTGGTTTTTTATTGCTCCAGCATTCAGTTCGTACTCGAACCCGATTCTTTACGAGAAAGGGTTCGGGTACGTTTTTTGTTTATCGGAAATTCTGCGGAAGGACTACTCGGAACGGTAAACAGGAACGAACAGAGGCAGGGCATCATCGTGGTGATGGTATCCTGCCTTTTGTTTTGCGGGATCAAGGTCGCTTTATGCGAACTTGATCGCCACTTATATGGGGCATTGATGGCAATTGCTTCGTACGTGCATACCGAGAGCCTGTACACCTCTGGCAAGGCGTAAAACACTAGACTTTATTCCAAAGTCCGTGTGCTAAGGGGGCAGGCCCCTTAGAATTCCTGTGGAGTGTGTACGCACGTACGCTGGAAAACGGCAAAATTTCGCTATATCAGGGCGTTCTATCATTGGAGAGTATGGTATACACGGCTTAGTTCAACAAATAAGAATTTATATATAAAGGAGAATATTGATGAAACTGTTTTTATGTTCTCACTTTTCAAGTGTAGGAAGTCTGATAAAGGAAGAAATTGAAAATAAAAAAGTCGCATTTATTCCAACAGCTTCGCTGCGTGAAGGCTACACCGGTTATGTCGGCTCGGCTCGAAAATTATTCAAAAAGTTGGGAGCAATCGTAACTGAAATTGATATTTCAACGGAGGCTTATTCAACGATACAGTCTCTTTTTGAAGATGCGGATGTGATCTATTTTACCGGCGGAAATTCTTTTTTCCTTATAGACCAGCTCCGTAAAACGGGAACGGATGAGCTGTTGAAGAAAGAATTGGCAAAGGGAAAACTGATGATTGGTGAATCGGCAGGTGCGATTGTATGCGCTCCAAGCATCCAATATATCGAGCAAATGGATGAAATGCCGGAGGACTACTCACAAGAAGATGATGCAGGGCTTAATTTGATTGATTTCTATGTTCTTCCGCATTATCTCACAGCACCATTTAAGAAAGTTACCGAGAAAATAATGGCTGAGTTTTCGGATTTGAATCTATGCCCAATTAACAACCGTCAGGGAATTGTAATTGATGGTGAAGGTTCAAAGGTAATTTGCAAAGACTAATTTGAAAATTCCAGTTAGCTGTACTCGTTCCTAGCAGGGTTTGGGGCAGGCACGCCCCAACAAGAAGCTGTCCCAAAGGGGCAAGAATGGGGACTGCGGATGATTTCATGGACCGTCACGCGGCCCTTCCCAGCGCGGAGCGGAACTCAGCCGGCGTGCGGCCACCGAGCGCATCGCTGCGCCTCTCCGTATTATATCGACCGATCCAGCCCCCGAGCTCCTCGATGAAGCGGGCGGGGGGGGTCCAGTCCGACCAGTCCCGGCCGTGCCAGAACTCCTTCTTGAGCAGGCCGAAGAAGCCCTCCATCGCCGCGTTGTCCGGGCTGCAGCCCTTTGCGGACTGGATTGGCTACACTGATGTGGACAGTTCCGGGAGGGGCGCAAGAGACGGGAAGGCCGCGTGCGCGTTCCTGCGCGAGGGCCGCGGGGAGGGGCTGCCTGGGTACGGCGCCTGTCAACTCGGTCTACGTCTTTGATGACCGGGTCGTACTCAATATCAACTTCACGGATGATGCCAAAACGGTCACCCGTGAGGAAGTGTTGGGTTCGAGTGCTATGGACAATGCTCCAGCATGCTGGGATCGAACTCGCTAGCCGGAATCACACGGTACCCGTGACGCAGCAACAGATCGACGAAAACGCCGTTGCCCGCTGTAAGGGTGCCGCTGAATGTTCCGTCGTAGATGCGGCCCGCGCCGCACGAGGGACTACGGTCCTGCAAGATGCACGCAGCGATCTCGGACGGGCCGCCAAAGTGCTCGCACATATCGAGCGCGCGTTGGGCACCATGGCGAAACTCGCGATCAACCGACACGCCCTCGCGGGTGCGAACCTCACAGCCCACGATCTCGGACGGGTCGCGCGGCGTGGGCAGACCGCCAAAAACCTCGGGGCATACGAGGAGCACCTCGGTCCCCGTACGCTCGCAAGCCTCGACCAACGCGCGGTGGTAATTGTCGAGCCCGTTATACTTGCAGCTCTCGCCCATCAAACAGGCGCTTACCACGATCTTCATTTCCATCCCTCTCAAGCAAAACGCCCCATTTGAGAAAGCTGCTCAAATGGGGCGTCGGCGTTTACTGGCTCGGCCGCGGCTTTACTGCTGCTTTGGCATCAGTGGATTCTCGCGCGTGAGGAGATTCATGAACTCCTCGCCCGTGATCGTCTCCTTCTTGTACAGATAACGAGCCAGCTCATGGAGCTTAAACTTGTTCTCCTTGAGGATCTGCAGGGCGCGGTCATGTGCGTCCTCGATCAGCTTGGCGACGATCGCGTCGACGCGCTCGGCCGTACCGGGGGCACAGGTGAGCGACGTGTCCTGGTTGAGGTAGGCATTCTGAACGGTACCGAGCGCCATCATGCCAAACTCTTCCGACATACCAAAGCGCGTCACCATGTTGCGGGCGAGCTTGGTGGCCTGCTCGATATCATTGGCCGCGCCAGTCGTCATCTCACCAAAGATGAGCTCCTCGGCAGCACGTCCGCCGCAGTAGACAGCGAGCTTGTCGAGCACCTCCTGGCGCGTGGTCAAGAAGCGCTCGTCCTCCTCGACCTGCATGGTGTAGCCCAGAGCACCGCTCGTACGCGGCACGATGGTGATCTTCGTAACCGGCGCAGAACCCTTCTGGCGGGCGGCAACGATGGCATGGCCGATCTCGTGATAGGACACGACCTGTTTCTCGTGATCGGACAGCACCGTGGACTTACGCTGCTGGCCGGCGATGACGACCTCCACCGACTCCTCGAAGTCGTCCTGGGTTGCACGCTTGCGACCCTCGCGAACGGCGCGCAGGGCGCCCTCGTTGATGATATTGGCCAGGTCGGCGCCCGAGGCTCCGGGCGTGGCGCGGGCAATCGCGGTCAGATCGATCGGCGGCTCGGTCTTCACACTCTTGGCGTGAAGCTCGAGGATGTTCTTGCGGCCGGTCAGGTCGGGCAGCTCAACGGGGATGCGGCGGTCAAAACGACCGGGGCGCAGCAGAGCGGGATCGAGGCTGTCAGGACGGTTGGTGGCAGCGAGGACGACGATACCCTTGTGGTTGTCGAAGCCATCCATCTCGGTCAGCAGCTGGTTGAGCGTTTGCTCACGCTCGTCGTTGCCGCTAAAGCCGCCACCGTCACGCTTTTTGCCGATGGTATCAATCTCATCGATAAATACGATACAGGGGGCCTTTTCCTTAGCCTGCTTAAACAGGTCGCGCACCTTGGCGGCGCCACGGCCGACGAACATCTCGACGAACTCAGAGCCCGAAATGCTAAAGAACGGTACGCCCGCCTCGCCGGCAACAGCCTTGGCAAGCAGGGTCTTACCAGTGCCAGGAGGGCCCACGAGAAGAGCACCGCGCGGAAGCTTGGCGCCGATTTCCTCATAGCGCTGCGGCTTCTCCAGAAAGTCGACGACCTCCTTCAGGGATTCCTTGGCCTCTTCCTGACCAGCAACATCCTTAAAGGTCACGCCAACATCCTTGGAGGCGATAACGCGCGCACCGGACTTACCCAGACCGCCGCCGCCAAAGCCGCCGCCACCAAAATTCATGGACGGGCCGTCATCGCCCATGGCCTTCTTCATACGGCGGTTGAGCCACCAGCCGATGAGGAAGAAAATCGCCATGGGAAGGACGAGCGTGAGCAAGTAGTAAGTCATCAGGCCCGAGTTCTTATCGGGAACCACCGACTCCAGCGAGGCGCCGGCCTCGAGCACGCGATCGGTAAAGCCCGTGTCACTCGGCACGCCGGTCGTCTTGTAGGCGATGTTCTCGTCCTCGCCCTTCTTGGTGTAATAAATCGAGTAATCGTCCGTGTTGTACTCGACCTTGTCGACACTCTTCTTATCGAGCGCTTTGACAAACGTCGAATAATCGGTCTTCGTAATCTGCTGCGTGTGACCGATGTTGGGGAACAGAACGGTCGAGAGCACGAGGTAGACGACGAAGGCGATGAGCACGTAGAGGATCATATTCCGTCTACGTTTGTTGTCATCCATCTCCATCTGCTTGAACTCCATCTACTGGGGTTGATAATGCTAACTAGAATACCCAACCCGGCCGGCGATAAACCGACGCCGGGCACGAAAGAATAGAGATGGCATCACTCGAAGTCGGCAAGGTTCAGATCTATACGGGCGACGGCAAGGGCAAGACGACGGCTGCGCTGGGGCTCGCGCTGCGCGCCACGGGCTATGGACTTAACGTGCTCATGCTTCAGTTTGCCAAGAAGCTGCACTGCGCCGAGCATGATGCGGCACCACGCCTAGGGCTACGAATTGTACAGGCCGACCGCGACACGCCCGAGGCTTGCGCCGCACAGATCATGGAGCTCGCACGCGAGCAGATCTCACAGGTCGACGTTCTGATTTTGGACGAACTCGGCGAGGCCATGCGCCGCGGCTTCGTGACGCGCGAGGATGTCGAGGAACTGATCGCGATGAAACCCGACACCACAGAGCTCATACTGACCGGCCGCGGCCTGCTGCCCATCGCGGACCTCGCCGACCTGGTCACCGAAATGCGCCTCGTCAAACACTACTTCGACGAAGGCCTCCTGGCCCGCCAAGGCATCGAATACTAATTGATCCGAAGGGGACGAAGGGAAACGGATCATCGACATCACGACGGAGAGCAATGAGCCGTTTTCCTCCGTCCCCCCAGGGATCATTAGGCAGTGGCGCGGCCTAGCCAGTTGCCGCTGTGGTGGTAGATGGTGAACATCGTGGCGGTTATTACCCAGGTTACGGGGTAGACCAGCAGCAGATGCTCGAGCGAGGGGTCGAGCGGCATAATCGCGAACACCCACGCCACGCGGAGCACGACCGTGCCGAATATCGTGAGCATCATAGGCTGGAAGCTCACGCCAGCGCCACGGATGGAGCCGGACGCGTTTTCGATAATCGAGAAGATCGCGTAGAACGGCGCGATGAAATGAAGAATCGTCGTGGTGTAGGCCGAAATTGCGACATCGTCGATAAACAGACGCGAAAGCGGGCCCGAGAATACCAGCAGCACGGCAGACAGGCCACCGATAAGCACAAACGACAGCACGAGCGACGTGTGGTATCCCTTTCGCATGCGATCGTAATTGCGCGCACCAAAGTTCTGCGCCGAGAACGTAGTAATCGACACACCAAGCGCCTCGGTCACCATCCAGATAATGCCGTCCAGGCGACCGGAAAGACCCCAAGCGGTCGTAACATCGGCTCCAAACGAGTTGACCGACACCTGAATCAAAACGTTGGAGATCGAATACGCCGCAGACTGAACGCCCAGCGGCAAACCGCACGAAAGCATGCTCTTGCAAATGCCGCGATCGATACCGAGTTTGGATAGCGACAACCGCCACGCCCCCGGAGCGCGCATCATGCGGATCACAATCATCGTGGCATTGGTGCAGATAGTCAGCGCCACCGCGATGCCGCAGCCCAGCGCTTCCATGTGCAGCACGGCGACAAAGAGAATGTCGAGCGCCACGTTGACGAAGCAGCCGGAGGCAATAATGACCGCCGGACCGCGCGTGTCGCCCACGGCGCGCAACAACGCCGTCCCCATATTGAGCAGCAGCGCCGCAAACATGGCGGCAAAGTAGCAACGGGCATACGCCACACCCTCGGCCAGCAGCTCATGCGGTGTATTCATCAGCACAAGCATCGGCTCGACAAACACCATGCCCAGAATGGAAATGACAATGCCGCCCACCAGCGCGAGCGTCATGGCCGTATGGACCGATCGGCTCAAGCGCTCGTCATCGTGCTGACCAAAAAACTGGCCGGTAATAACGGCACATCCAGCACCAACACCGACGCAAAAACCAATGCAGAGCTCCGTAAGCACCATCGTGGCCTGAATGCCACCCAGCGCGAGCTTGCCGCCAAACTGACCGACGATATAGGTACCGATAAGCGTGTATGCCTGCTGAAAGAACGAACTAAAGAAGATGGGGACGCACAGCGACAGCAGCTGCTGCCAAATAACGCCCTGCGTTACATCGATAGCCGTAGATTTCTTAGCCACACGCCCTCCCCACCAGCGTACGTCAAACAACAAAACGGCACTTTAAAACGAAAGCCAAAACCAGCTTAGCACCGACCGACGTCGGCCGAAACGTCCCGAACCAGAGCCCGGTGCGAAATATCTGCCTAGTGATACAGCCCCGGCTGGTAGTGGTACTCGTTGCTCACATGCGGGCACAGTTGCCAAAAGGCGACGGCACTCGCAGCGGCAACGTTGAGTGAATCGACCCCGTGCGCCATCGGAATGCGCGCGGCTCGGTCGCAGCCGGCAATGGTCTTGGTGCCCAAGCCGGCACCCTCGGTACCCATAAAGATCGCTAGGCGGTCAATCTCCTGCAGCACGGGATCGTCCAGCGACACCGAATCATCCGTCAACGCCATGGCGGCACACGAAAAGCCGGCATCGTGCAGCGCCGCCAGCCCATCATGCGGCCATACGCGCGCCTCGCTGCCAATGCGCGTCCAGGGCACCTGGAACACCGTGCCCATGCTCACGCGGGCCGAGCGACGGTACAGCGGGTCACAGCAAGTGGGGCTCACCAAAATGCCATCGACGTTCAGCGCAGCCGCCGAGCGGAAAATCGCGCCGACATTGGTGTGGTCGACAATGCCCTCGAGCACGCACACGCGCACCGGGCGCTCACCCGCCGCCTCGACGACGCCACTCAAGAACTCGGCTACCGGAATCTGGCGTGGACGACGGAATGCCGCGAGCGCACCGCGCGTCACGTTAAAACCCGTCAGCTGCTCCATGAGCTCCATGGAGGCAACGAACACAGGAACCGGACCCGCGCCCTCGCGCACAACCAGGCGCTCAAACAGCGGCATCATCTGATCGAGCCAGCGTTCGCCCAAAAGAAAGCTCACCGGCTCGTATCCGGCGCGAACCGCACGCTCGATGACCTTGGCGCTCTCGGCGATAAAAATGCCCTTCTGCGGCTCCAGCACGCAGCGAAGCTCACGCTCGGTCAGTCGCACGTAGGCATCGAGCCGCTCGTCCTCGAGCGAATCGATTCGCAGCACCTCAACGGCATCAGTCATAGCAGCCAGCCCGCACCCTTCTTTACAGCACATCTATACCAAACGAGGCGACGCTAAGCGCCGCCCCATGCATTCAATCAACCCGATGATACCGTTCACGCCAGGCGATTTATGCCTCAACGCGACGATACGTCACGAACTCATAATCGAGACCCTCGTCACCCTCGCCCGAGGCAATCGTGGCAACCCCGCCACGCCGCGCAATCTCCCACGCGGGATCGGCGTCCAAGTCGGGAAAGTACGTGTCCACGGGATGGACGCAGTGGTTATGCGTGACCTCGGCCTCCACGCAGCACGGCAAAAACTGACGATACACCTCGCCACCGCCGATCACCCACGCAACGGGCTCATCGGCAACCACGGCGAGCGCTTCGTCGACGCTATGCACCACGTCGACGCCCTCGGCAGCAAAGCTCTCGTCACGCGTGAGCACGATATTGCGGCGGTTCTTGAGCGGACGCCCACCGGGAAAACTCAGCAGGGTCTTGCGTCCCATAATAACCGGGCACCCTTTGGTGCACGCCACAAAATGGCGCATGTCGGCGCGATTGGACACCACCATGTCGCCCTCGCACCCAATGCCCCAGTCATCGCACACGGCGACAATGGCAGAAAGCTTACACGTCATGCGCGTCACCTACACCGCAATGGGGATGTTCTTGACCTGCGGGCCGTGCTCATAACCCTCGACGATCAGGTCGTCGGTCGTAAACGCATAGAAGTCATGCACATCGGGGTTAAGCGTTACCTTGGGCGCGGCAAACTGCGGACGCTCGATAAGCTCGCGGACGATATCGACATGACGGTCGTAAATGTGGGCATCGGCAATCACATGTAGCAGCTCGCCGGGAATCATATCGACCGATTGCGCGACCATCATCAGCAAGATGGCGTACTGGCACACATTCCAGTTGTTCGCGGCCAAAATGTCCTGGCTGCGCTGGTTGAGAATCATGTTGAGCGTCGGTTTGTCATCCTGCGGGCGCTGCGTCACGTTATACGTCACGCTGTAGGCGCACGGATACAGGTGCATCTCGGACAAATCGCTAAACACATAGGTATTCGTCATAATGCGGCGGCTGTACGGCGTGTTCTTAAGGTCGTACAGAACGCGGTCCATCTGGTCGAAATCGCCCTCGGCATAATGGCTCTTCTGCCCAATCTGATACCCGTAGGCCTTACCGATGGAGCCGGTCTCGTCAGCCCACTCATCCCAAATATGGCTGTTGAGGTCATGCACGTTATTGGACTTCTTTTGATAGATCCATAGGATCTCATCCATGGCAGATTTGAGGGCCGTACGACGCAGGGTAAGCGCCGGAAACTCCTCACGCAGGTCATAGCGTGCCGTAACGCCAAAGTTTTTAATGGTATAGGCAGGGGTGCCGTCCTCCCACACCGGACGGACCTTTTGGCCCTCGGTGGTGGTGCCATGGTCCAGAATATCGCGGCACATGGTTACAAACTGTTGATCAGCCTTGCTCATTGACCCTCCTGTCAGTCGCCTACAAGCGAGATTCATTGTAGCCCAGGCGCACGCGGCCCCACAGCCCAAACATAAGCCCTTGTTTTCTGACATATGCCAGAAATCTCTTGCGTAAATCTGCACGTTCGTTATTCTATTGTTGACATATGTCAGATAAGGAGCACGTATGGCAGGAAGACGCGAGAAATTGCGCCGTGTTGGGATCATCCCCGAATATCGCGGCTTTACCCCCGACGGCCTTGCCAGTGGAGACGCCATCGACATGACGGTCGACGAACTCGAGGTGCTGCGCCTGTGCGACCTGGAAGGCCTTAACCAAGAGGCAGTCGCACAGCAGATGGGCATCGCGCGCGCCACGGTGGCGGCTATTTGCAGCCGAGCGCATCGCAAGGTGGCAAACGCGTTGGTCAATGGTCGGGCGCTCATCATCGAAGGCGGCAATATCGCGTACTCCCCCATCACCACGACAACGGCCGCATGGCCAGCAAAGGGGGTCGGCACCATGAGGGTGGCAACCACGTACGACAATGGCAACATCTTTATGCACTTTGGCCGCAGCGAGCAGTTCAAGATCTACGACATTCAGGACGGCAAGGTGCTCAACGAGCAGGTCGTGGGCACCGGCGGCACCGGCCACGGCGCACTTGCGGGCCTGCTCGCCAACGGCGGCGTGGACACGCTCATCTGCGGCGGCATCGGCGGAGGCGCTATAAACGCGCTTGCCCAAGCCGGCATCACGGTATACGCAGGTGCCCAGGGCAGCTGCGACGCTTGCGTCGAGGCCCTTATCGCCGGCACGCTCGCACAGAACGGCGAGGCCACGTGCGGCTGCCACAGCCACGACCACGAGCACACCCATGAGCATGGCGGGTCCTGCGGCTGCCACGGCCACCACGGCCACCACGACCACGAAGGCCATGAGGGCTGCGGCTGCCACTAACGGCACGGCACCGCGAGCTCGGGACGCGAAGCCGAACGCAACCCAACAATCAAAGCCAACAACAAAGGCCACCCGGTAGCTTCCGAGTGGCCTTTGCCATATCAAGCTGGAATTACAGCTCTATTTCTTATTACGCATCTGCGCTTCCATCTGGCGCAGCAGCTCCATATCGGACTTGGGACCGCCCGTACCTAGGCCGCCCATGCCGCCCAGACCC
Organism: Collinsella sp. AM23-17; assembly: GCF_003470945.1. Classification (NCBI taxonomy): domain Bacteria; kingdom Bacillati; phylum Actinomycetota; class Coriobacteriia; order Coriobacteriales; family Coriobacteriaceae; genus Collinsella; species Collinsella sp. AM23-17. The sequence continues at coordinate 122,422 of NZ_QRHU01000001.1, forward strand.
ATAGCGTCCAGGCCAGGGATATTGGGCATGCGCATCTTCTTGCCCTTCTTTCCCTTTTTGCCCTTTTTGCCGCCGGCCTGCGCCTGATTGGCCATCGTGCGCATGCGGCCCATCATCTTATTCATCTCGCCCCACTGCTTCATAAGGCTGTTGACCTCGGTGGGGGTTACGCCGGCACCCTTGGCAATGCGGGCGCGGCGCTGGCCGTTGATGATGGAGGGACGCAGGCGTTCCTCCTTGGTCATCGACATAATGATGGCCTCGTTCTTGTCGAAGATGCCCTCGTCCAGGTTGCCGCCCATCTGGTTGAGCGCGCGCTGGCCACCGGGGAGCATGCCGAGAATGCCCTTCATGCCGCCCATCTTCTTAACGGCTTTCATCTGGTCGAGCATGTCGTTCATGGTAAAGCCCTCGCGCAGCATGCGCTCGGCGGCCTCGAGCTGCTCGGCATCGGCGGCCTCCTGGGCCTTCTCGATGATGCCGACGACGTCGCCCATGCCCAAGATTCGCTTGGCCATACGGTCGGGGTAGAACGGCTCCAGCGAATCGGGCTTCTCGCCCATGCTCACGAACTTGATGGGCTTGCCGGTCACCTGGCGCACGGAAAGCGCGCCGCCACCACGGGCATCGCCGTCGAGCTTGGAGATGATCACGCCGTCAAAGTCGGTGCGCTCGGCGAAGGTCGAGACGACGTTGACGATATCCTGGCCGGTCATGGCATCGACGACCATCAGCACCTGATCGGGCTTGACGGCCTTCTTGATGTCCACGGCTTCCTGCATCATCTGCTCGTCGATCTGCAAACGACCGGCGGTATCGACGATGACCACGTCACGCAGGTGGTCGACGGCCTCCTGAATAGCGCCCTTGGCGATGTCGACCGGGTGTGCACCGTCGCCACGGAAGACCGGCACGCCGATCTCTCCGCCAAGCGTGGCTAGCTGGTCGGCTGCGGCGGGACGGTAGACGTCGCACGCGGCGAGCAGCGGCGAGCGGCCCTGCTTCTTGAGCAGGTAGGCCAGCTTTACGGCCGCCGTGGTCTTACCGGAGCCCTGCAGGCCCACGAGCATGATGACATTAGGAATGCGGTTACTAAAAACGAGCTTGCTCTCGGTGGAGCCGAGCATCTCGGTGAGCTCGTCGAGCACGATCTTGACGACGTTTTGCGCCGGCGACAGCGACTCCATGACCTCGGCGGTCATGCAGCGCTCCTTGGTCTTGGCGACAAACTCCTTGACGACCTTGAAGTTGACGTCGGCCTCGAGCAGCGCCATGCGGATGTCGCGCATGGCCGAAGTAATATCGGCCTCGGTCAGCTTACCCTTGCCGCGTAGGCGGTCAAATGTGTCGTTGAGGCGATCGCTCAGGGAATCAAACACTGGTTACTCCTTAGTTGGACTCGCCCACCAGGGCGCGGCAGAAATCTTTGGCGTTAAACTCCTGCAGGTCATCGACCTGCTCGCCCACGCCGATGCGAAGGATCGGGAGCTTGAGCTTCTCGGCCACGGCCATGGCGATACCGCCCTTAGCCGTGCCGTCCAGCTTAGTCATGATAATACCGTCCAGGCCCAGCGCCTCATTAAACTCGAGCGCCTGGTTCAGACCGTTCTGACCAGTGGCGGCATCGATCACAAGCACGACCGAGACCGGCATGGGACCGGCGGCCATATTGGCGGCGCGCTTACGCGTCACGTTGACCACCTTGGCGAGCTCGCGCATGAGCTCGGGGCTCGTATGCAGACGACCGGCGGTGTCGATAAGCACCAGGTCGCTGCCGCGCCTGTCGGCCTCGTCGAGCACGTCGTAACAAACGCTCGCCGGGTCGGAGCCGCGGTCGCGCTTGATGACGGGAACACCGGCGCGCTGGCCCCACACATCGAGCTGCTCGATGGCGGCGGCACGGAAGGTATCGGCCGAACCGATCACGACATTCTTGCCGCGGGAAGCCATGGCGCTCGCAATCTTGCCGACCGTCGTGGTCTTGCCGGCACCGTTGATGCCCACAAACAGCACGCAGCTCGGCGTATCGGAGAACGGATCGCGCTCGATGGGCACAAAGTGCTGCTCAAGCTGCTTGGCCAGAGCGCGACGAAGCTGCGGTGCGGTCTTGAGGTTCTTCTTGGCTGCGGCATCGCGCAGGTCATCGGAGACCTGAATGGCGACCTCGGCACCCATGTCACCCATAACGAGGGTGTCCTCAAGGTCCTCCCAAAAGTCCTCGTCGACCTCGCCGCCAAAGTAGAAGACCTCGTTGAGGGCCTCGCGGCTGCGCTCAAGTCCGCGCGAGAGAGCGTCAAAGAATCCCATTATGCATTCACGACCTTTCCGGTTTCGCGATCGAGTTTTTGCGAGACGACGCGGCTGACGCCGTCGGCTTGCATCGAGACGCCATAGAGAACGTCAGCGTCCTCCATAGTACGGCGCTGATGCGAAATGACCAAGAGCTGTGTATCGGAACGCAGCACATCGAGGGCTCCGATGAGCTTGGACAGGTTGGCGTCATCAAGCGCCGCCTCGACCTCGTCCAGCACATAGAACGGCACCGTGCGCGTGCGGTACACGGCAAAGAGCAGGGCGAGCGCCGTCAGACTCTTCTCGCCACCCGACATGAGCATCATCTTGGTAATGCGCTTGCCGCGCGGCTGCGCCACAACCTCAATGCCCGTCTCGGCAGGATGCTCGGGATCGGTCATCTCAAGATGAGCCTGGCCACCCGGGAACAGCATGGCGAAGATCTCACGGAAGTTCGCATCGACCTTCTCAAACGTCACCAGAAACGCCTTGCGCATCTTGCGATCAATGGCCACTGTGATCTTGGTGAGCGCCTTGCGCGCGCTCTCCAGATCGGCCAGCTGCTCCTCGATGTAATCGGCGCGGCGCTTGAGCTGCTCGTACTCCTCCATGGCAACCTGGTTCACAGGGCCCAGGTTGTTAATCTGGCGCACGAGCTGGTTGAGCTCGCGCTCGGCGGCGTCGCGGTCGGTGGGAGCAGGAAGCATGAGCGCTTCCTCGAGCACCGTAGTGCCATCGGCGGTAATGGCCTTGATGGCCGCCTCCACCTGCACCTCGAGCTTGCCGCGGGAAACCTTGAACTCGTTTTGCGTCGCCGTGGCGGCATCGACCCGCTCCTTGGCGCGGGAGACCTCGGCCTTGGCGTCTTCGATGGTCTTCTTGAGCGAGGCCGAGTCCGCCTCCTCGAGCGAAGCCTGATCACGCAGACGCGCGGCCCAATCCGATGCGCGATCCAGCAGGGCCGAATAGCGCTCGTGCATGGGGTCGACACGCAGGCGCAGCAGCTCGAGCGAGCGCGAAGCCTGGCGTGTTCCGCGGATACGACGGTCGATGCCCTCAAGACGATGCTCAAGGTCGGGCACGCGGCCCTTCAGCGAACGCAGGCGCTCGCTCGTCTGGGCCAGGCGCACCTTGGCATCGGCGAGCTTACCGGCGGCCTCGGAATCGTCACGGCGAACGCGATCGAGCTCATCGTTGGCCTCGGCAATCTGGAGACCCAGGTCGCTTGCCTGTGCACGCGCCTCGTCACGCGAACGGGTGAGTTCGTCAACGCGCGGGCGCGCAGCGCGAACGGCCTCGGCGGCCTGCTCGCGGCGCTTGGAGATGCGCACGTGCTCGACCTCGGCGTTGTTGGCGCTTTGCTCCAGGCGGCCAATCTCGGAGAGCAGCGAGCGGCGCTCGCCCTCAAGACGGGCGATCTCGCCGGCGGCATCGCCCTCGGCGGCACGCGCCTCCTCAACGGCCGCATTGGCCTCGACGACCTGATCCGACACATGCTCAAACACAGCAGCCAGATCGGGTTCCAGGCCCTCCAGCTCGCGGATAAGACGTTTGCGCTCCAAAGCGCCCGAAGCCTCGCCGGCGTCGAGCCCCACACGCACCAGGCCGCCGCAGGCGACGCGGGCGCCATCGGGGGTCACGTAAGTCACGCCGTCAACGACAGGCGCGGCCAGCGCAGCCGCCAAGTCGTCGACAACGTAATAGCCGCCGAGCAGCGCCTCGACAACCGGGCCATAGCCGGCGCGTACGGACAGGCGATCGACCAGGCGGGAACCGGCAGCGCCCTTAGCGGCAGCAGAGGCGCTCACGCCGCGCGCCATCAACAGTGCCTCACCCGAGGCCTTCTTTTGGTCCAGGGCCGCGCGACCGGCACGCTCAAGCGTGGCGGCGTCATCAAACAAAAGAGCATCGATATCGCCGGCAAGCAGCTGCTCGACCAGGCCCTCGAGCTCACGAGGAGCCTCGAGCACGTCACCCAGACGACCCGAGACATCATCGCCCAGCGCGCCCATCAGACGGCTCACCAGCGGCGAGCTGTCAGCCATGCGGGCATCGAGCTTCTTTTGGCTGGCAAGCTCCGAGCGCACCTCGGATAACTTGTTGCGTGCCTCGCTCTCGCGGGCACGCAGGTCCTTCAGGGCCGCGCGTGCCGTCTCGGTGGCTTCACGCGCATCGACCTGAGCCTGGCGCGCTTCCTCAAGAGCACCCTCAAGCTCCTCGGCGCGGTCGCGACGACTCTCGAGCGAAGCCGTGACTTCCTCGAGCTGTTCATCAATCTGCTCCAGGCGCGAGGCGTACATGTTGTCCTCGACCTCGGCGTTGCTCAGCGAGTCCTTCACCTTGGCGAGTTCGAGCGCCGCGTTATCGGCCACACGCTGCACATCGCGTTGCTCACGCGTAAGCTGCGAAATCTGATTGTCGAGCGCCACGCGCCGCTCGTGGAGCTCAGCGGCGGCAGGACCAGCGGCGTCAACGTCCTCCTGGGCCTGCATGTGCGCGCCGGTCACTTCCTCAAGCTGCGCACGTGCATCCTCGAGCTCCTCGACAACGCGACGACGCTGATGCTCGGAGCTCGAGATCTGCCCGCGCATGTCGGACAGGCGCGACACCATATTGTGGCCCTTTTCCTCGAGCAGGCGCATATCGGAGTTAATGCGGCCGACCACGTCTTGCATATGGCGGCGCTGCTCGCCCAGGTCGCCCACAAACAGGCCCTTTTCCTCGAGCATAACCTGGAGCTTCTCGAGCTCGCGCTCCTTTTCGCCCATGCGGTACCGCGCAAGCTCCAGCTCGGCGGCGCCTTCCTTGGAGCGGCTCTCCAGGTCGTTCCACTGCGACTGCAGCGAACGCAGCTCGTCGACGGCTAGCATCTGCGTAAGCTCGTTCGCGCGCGAGGACAGCTCTTTGTACTTGCGCGCACGATCGACCTGACGCTCCAGCGGTCGCAGCTGACGGGCAATTTCCTTATTGATGTCGCGGGCACGCGTCAGGTGCTCGTCCATCGACTTAATCTTTTTGAGCGCACGCTCCTTGCGGCGCTTGTGCTTGGAGATGCCGGCGGCCTCCTCGATGAGGGCGCGGCGCTCCTCGGGGCGGCTCTGCAAAATGGCATCGAGCTTGCCCTGGCTGATGATGGAATGCGTATCCTTGCCCAGGCCCGAATCGTGCAGGATGTCCTGAATGTCCATCAGGCGGCACGGACTCGAGTTGATGAGGTACTCGCTTTCGCCCGAGCGATACATGCGACGGGTGATGGCGACCTCGTCAAAATCGACGGGCAGCATATGGTCCGAGTTATCGAGCACCAGCGTGACCTCGGCGACACCCACCGGCTTGCGCGCTGACGAGCCCGAGAAGATGACATCCTCCATGGCCTGGCCGCGCAGCTGCTTGGCGCTCTGCTCGCCCAGGACCCACAGAATCGAGTCAGAGATGTTCGATTTTCCCGAGCCGTTGGGACCGACGATGACGGTCAGGCCCGGCTCAAACGTCATATGGGCGCGGTCGGCAAACGACTTGAACCCTTTGAGCGTGAGGGACTTGAGATACACGGTTCCTCGCTTAAACAGGCTTCTTGTTGAGAATCACGCCGTTGGTGGTGTAGCCCATGCGGTCAAGTGCCTCAAGTGCAGCGGCTCCCTCGGCTTCCTTCTTTGAGGAGCCGGAGCCGCGACCCTGGCGAATACCATCGACCAACACCACGGCGGTAAAGGTGGGCGCATGCGCCGGGCCCTCGGAGCCAACGAGCTTATACGCCGGGGGTTCGTGACCGTCGGCTTGCACGCACTCCTGCAAGAACGATTTGGGGTTCGCGGGGTGCTCGGCACGCTCGGAGGCCAGGTGCGGTTTGAGCGTACGATGGATAAAGTCCGCCGCAACATCCCAGCCGGCATCCAGGTACAGCGCACCCACGAGCGACTCGTAGACGTTCTCGAGCGCCGAGTGCAGGCCGCGCGCGCCGGTACCGGTCTCGGAGGCACCAAAGATGATGATGTCGTCGATGCCCAGCTCATGCGACACCTCGGATAGCGTAGCGCCCGAGACAAGCGACACCTTCAGGCGCGTGAGCTTGCCCTCGTCAAACTCGGGATAGGACTCAAAGAGCGAACGGGCGACGACGGCGCCCAAAATGGAATCGCCCAAGAACTCAAGGCGCTCATAGCTGGCAGAAACCGGCTGGCCCTCGACTGCCGAGGGATGCGTAAGCGCCGCGCGCAGAAGCACCTTATTATTGAACTCGTGGCCCAGAATTTCCTGGGCACGCGTAAGTCGTTCAGACAAAGCCAAGACCTAGGCCTCCCTGGCGTTTTCAATCGCGTCGACGGCGTCGGCGACAGAGTTGAGCGAGAGCAGAGTCTCGTCATCGATCTCGAGGTTGAACTCGTCCTCGATAGCCGTAACCAGCTGCAGGCGCTCGAGCGAGTTGGCATCGAGATCGTCAAAGGTGGTCTCATCGCTAATTTCGGCAACATCGACGCCCAGAACGTCAGCAGCGACCTCGGCGATCTTGTCGAAGATTTCGGAGCGGTCCATAGCGCTTCCTCTCATAGTGCATGAATACCAAAAGAATGGTACCGCCCGGGCGGTACCAAGACACGGTTCTGATTCTACCCCACGAAGCAGGCCGCGAGGCACATAACAGCGCTCTAACTCGCTCTTACAAAACGATGCCGTCCATGGAGTTGGCGACATTCTCGACCAGCCCGGCGCGCACGGCTTCGGCCGCCGCAAGCGTACCGTTTTTAACAGCTTCGACCGAGGTGGCGCCATGGCCGATCAGAACCACGCCGCGCAGGCCCAAAAGAATCGCGCCGCCCTTGGCGTCGCCAGAGAGCTTGGCCTTTATCTCACGCATCTGCTTTTTAATGAGCAGCGCGGCGATCTTGGTGCCAAGCGAAGACATAAAGACGCCCTTGAGCTCCTGCAACAAAAACTTGGCAGCGCCCTCGGTGGCCTTGAGCGCAATGTTGCCCGACATGCCGTCGGCGACCACGACGTCAAAATTGCCCGACGTAAGATCGGTGCCTTCGCAGTTACCCACAAAGCCGGGAACCGCGGCTTTCATGGCCGGGAAGCAGGCCTTGGTAAAGTTGGAGCCCTTCTCGTCCTCGGTGCCATTGGCAAGCAAGCCCACGCGAGGATGCTCGATGCCCAGGACAACGCGGGCATAGGCGCTACCCATCTGGGCAAAACGCACCATGTCGTCGACCTCGACATCGGGGTTGGCGCCCATATCGCACAGCACCGTCAGACCGCCGGCGCGATTGGGCAGCGCATTGGTCAGACAGGGGCGCACCGGCTGCTTCTTGCCTTCGGCTTGATACCTAAACGGTGTGACGTAGGCGGTCGCGGCAGCGGTCATGGCGCCGGTGGAGCCGGCGGAGAAAAACGCGTCCGCGTTGCCCTTTTTGATGGCGCGGCAGGCAAGCACGATCGAGGACTTGCGCTTGGTCATCACGGCGCGAATGGGATCGTCATCCATGGCGATAATGTCAGGGGCTTCCAGAGCCTCCACACGCGCATGGGCCGCGGCAAAGGGATTGACGATTTCGGCGGGACCGACTGCCAGGACCTCGATATCGGGATCGGCGGCAAGCGCAGCCTCGATACCATCGAGAACAACCTGAGGTTTCTCGTCTCCGCCCACAACGTCTACACAAACGCGAACGTTACTCATATACATACTCCTTATACAAAAATGGCCGACTCATTGAGCCGGCCATTGTGGTTCCATTTGGAACGGCATCGCATCCAGAGTATACCGTTACTCGGTAACGATAACCTCGCGGTCCTTGTAGAAACCGCAGCTGGGGCACACGTGGTGCGGAAGCTTGACAGCGCCGCAACGGGGGCACGTGGACTGAGCCGCAGCCGAGATCTTCATGTTGGCGGAACGACGGGTGTGAGTGCGGATACGACCCTGCTTTTGTTTAGGTACGGGCATAGTGACCTTCCTTATGAACTATCCAGTGTGGCGATTACGCGCAAGTAGCGATACTACCACAGTTTTACTCATCAAGCTTGAGATTCTTCAATGCTGCAAATGGATTTTCCGTGGCAGCGGCCCATTCTGCCTCTGCCTGGGCGGCGCAATCGCATTGCTCGACGTTGAGATTGCAGCCGCAAGTGGGGCACAGACCGCGGCAATCGGGCTTGCAGAGCACCACAAACGGGGTGTCCATAACGACCGCGTCATTGATGGGCTCACCCAGATCGACGATACGGTCCTCACCCAGGAGCTCGTAGCCGTCCTCGTAGGCCTCGGGATCCTCGGGTTCCTCAAAGAGGTAGAACTCCTCGATCTCGCCGGCGATATCAAACGAGGCGGGCTCCAGGCAACGGTCGCACTCGCCGGTGGCGTGCGCGCGGACCATGCCCGTGAGCAAGACACCGGTACCGGCATTGGTAAAGACAACGTCGTAGTCGATGCCGTCCTGAAGCTGGTACTCCTTCTCGCCCACCGTGTAGGTGGAGACATCGACCTTACCGGTCAGCGGATACGAATCTCCGGGAAACTCGAGCTGCTCGGAAAGATCGACGGTAACGCTCGGGAACTCAGCCATTACCACTGACCGTTCTGTTGGGCGGCACCCTCGTTGAGCTGCTGACGGCAACGGGTAACGGTGCCGGTCAGGCTCTTGAGGTTCTCCTCCAGGTGCGTAAAGACCTGCTCTGCGTAGTCCTCGGCAGCATAACGCGTCTCGCGCTCGTACTGCTGGGCACGATCGCGGATGTCGTCGGCCTGCTGCTGCGCAAGGCGGACGATCTCCTGCTCACCGGCAATGGTGAGGGCCTGCTGCTGAGCGTCGGCGATGATGGAATCGGCCTGGGCGGCGGCGGAAGCCATAAGCTCCTCGCGCTCCTTAAGGATACGGCGGGACTTCTGCCACTCCTCGGGATAGCTCATGCGGATCTCGTCGAGGATGTTGAAGAACACGTCGGCGTCGATGACCTTGAACTGAGCGTTCTTGCCGAAAGGCGGCTTGGCTTCCTCGATCAGCCCTTCGAGCTCATCGACCAAGCTGACGATCCTATCGCCAGGAAAATTCTCGCCCGGCATCCGGTCTCCTTTCATAGGTAACATATCATCGTGCTAGTTTACCACATGCCACCAGGCAATAAGAAACGTCACGAAAAGCGATGTTTGAGCGCTTCGACCACGTTGGACGGGACAAACGTCGATACATCGCTGCCGAGCGAGGCGATCTGGCGAACGACCGAGCTCGAGATATAGCCGTACTGCGGCGCACTCATGACAAAAATGGATTCCAGCTCGTTATCCAAGCGATAGTTGAGGTCGGCCTGCTGCAGCTCGTACTCAAAGTCGGTCATGGCGCGCAGGCCCTTGACCACGGCCCCCGCCCCCTGCTCACGAGCGAAGTCGACCAAGAGGCCGGTAAAGGGCAGGACCTCAACGCCGTCGATATCACCGAGCGCCTCGCGGGCCAGCGCCACGCGCTCATCGAGCGTAAACGTGGTGCCCACACCGTTTTTACCCTGCGACTCGGCAACAGCGACGATCACGCTGGGAAAGATGCGGCGGGCGCGGCGGATGACGTCGATATGGCCAAACGTGATGGGATCGAAGGTGCCCGGGACGATCACGCGGTTGATGGTGTCACTCATGGGCGTCCTCCTGAAACGTCGTGGCATCGTTGTTCTCGGCATCTGCGCCGGCACTATCGCCCTCACCGTCGTCATCGCCGACCCAACGAAGCAGGTCGACCGAGGTAATGCCGTAGCGCTTCTCACGTACAGTCTCAAAGCCTGCCGGATGCGCGCCCGCATCGGCGGCGGCATGCTCAAACAGGGCGTAAGCGCCAGACGCAAGCAGACCCTGCTGAGCCAGGTTCTGCAGCAGTTCCTCGACCGGCTCGGCGCCAAAAGCATAGGGCGGGTCGAGCAGGACCAGATCAAAGGGGCCGCCCGGCACACGACCGCGCGAGGCACTCGCCAGCATGTCGCCCGTGACCACGCGCCAACGCGCACGGTCACGGCAGAGCGACTCGATATTCTTTGTAATGAGCCGCGCGGCGTTGCGATCGATCTCAAACGTCGTGAGCGAGCGGACCCCACGAGAGAGCATCTCTAACCCTAAGGCACCAGAGCCGCCAAAGGCGTCCAGCACACGGACCTCGTCCAAATCGAAGTCGAATGCCGACATGACCATAGATGCGCACGCCTCGCGCACGCGATCAGTCGTGGGGCGGGTGACATCGCGACCACGGGGCTCCTCGATCTTACGACCGCGCCATTCGCCGCCGATGATTCTCATCCTCCGCTGACCTCCTTAAAAATGTGTCGATATCGCATGGCGACCGCATCGCGCAGGGGGCGCGTCGCCACGGAGTCAAGGTTGCAAGCATACCGCAAGAGCTCGACCGCGTCCAAATGGGCCCATTCGATAAGGTCCTCATCGGCGTCCAGGTCCACAAAGCGCAAGGTCACGCCGCCGTGCTGACGGTAGCCCAGGATTTCGCCCTCGTGACGCAGACGCAGGTCCATCTGGGCGAGCGTAAAGCCATCCGAGGTTTTTTCGAGCGATTGCAGACGATCTTGCGCCGCCGACGCGCCGCCGTTGCCCTTGGAGTGCGTCATGACCAAGCAGGTGCCCGACACGCTGCCGCGGCCCACGCGACCGCGCAGCTGGTGCAGGGCCGCCAAGCCAAAGCGCTCGCCGTTCTCGATGACCATGACGGTGGCGTTAGGCACGTCGACGCCCACCTCGACCACCGTAGTCGAGACGAGCACGTCAATCTCGCCACGCTTAAAGGCATCAATAACCTGGTCCTTCTCCCCCGCTGGCATACGGCCGTGAAGGCGCTCGATGGCAAGACCCGGCAACGCCAGACGCAGGCGATCGAGCTCGGTCGCCGTATCGTGCAGCGGCACGGGGACGGTTACGCGGCCCTCATCGTCGCGGGCAATACCGGGCACGTCTTCCAGCTCATCGGCCGAGTCACTCGGCTCCACGAGCGGGCAAATCACGTAGGCCTGCTGACCCTTTTCATGCGCCTCGCGGATGGCTCCATAGGCAAGGTCACGGCTCGACTCGGTGAGTACGCGTGTCGTCACGCCAGCGCCAGGGACGGGCCGATGGCGGATGATGCTCGTGTCCAGATCGCCGTAGACCGAAAGCGCCAGCGTACGCGGGATGGGCGTTGCCGTCATAACGAGCAGATCGGCACCGGGGCCCTTCGCGCGCAGGGCGTTGCGTTGGCCGACGCCAAACCGGTGCTGTTCATCGATGACCACGAGCGACAGATGCTTGAACGTAACGTCATCCGAAAGGACCGCGTGGGTTCCAAAGAGGACGTCGAGCTCGCCCGATTCCAGCTGAGCATGGATCTGCTCGCGCTCAGAGGCCGGCGTGGCACCCGTCAGAAGCGCCCAGGACATGCCGGCCTGCGAGAGTAGAGGGCCGGTCTTATCGGCATATTGGCGCGCCAGCACGCCCGTGGGCGCCATAACGCAGGCCTGGGTGCCGCTATCGGCAGCCACAGCCAGCGCGCAGGCGGCAACGGCGGTCTTGCCGGTACCGACATCGCCCAGCAGCAGCCGGTTCATCACGCGCCCGCCATCGCACATATCATGCAGGATGTCTTGGAACGCGGCCTCCTGCTCGTCGCTCAGCGAAAACGGCAGGGCTTCCCTGAGCACGGCCAGGTGCTCGCCCGCGGTGTGGGCATAGGGCGCCACATCGACCAGGCCGCCGTCGTTGCGCAGACGCAGCGCCAGCTGCAGGTAGAGGCACTCCTCGTAGGCAAGCCGTGCGCGTGCGATATCGCGCTCAGCCATACTCGATGGAAAGTGGATTGAGCGCAGCGCGCGGGCATTGCTCATCAGGCGACGCTTAACGCGCAGCGGTGCCGGAATGGGATCAAAGGGATTGCCGACGACCTCGAGCGCGCCGCTTACGATGCGGCGCATCCACGCCTGGCTCACGCCATCACTCACGTAATGGACCGGCAGGATAGTACCCGCGGCACGCCCTTCCTCTAGCTTTTCAAAGTGCGGCGAGGCCATCTGCTTAAAACCGTAGGCAAACTCAACCTTGCCCATCACGGCCAGGCGGTCGCCCTGCTTAAGCTGCTGGGCAATCCAGGGCTGGCGGAAAAAGGCGACCTGCAGCACGCCCGTCTCGTCCACCAGCGAGACCTCGGTCACCTGCATACGCGGGCGAGGCTGCTTTTGGACGATACGGTCAACCGTGGCGACGATCGTGCACACGGTACCGATGGGCGCCATCTCGATGGACCAGGAGCGCGTAAAGTCAAGGTATCGATGAGGGATATGGAGAAGGAGGTCCCCCACCGTCCGAATTCCCAGACGGCGAAGGGCCTCCTCACGTTTACCCGAAACATATTTGAGTCGCGCGATATCCTCGTCGAGCGCATTGCTCTGGGCAAAGCGCTCCGAGACGCGCGGCACGGAGCACAGCTCGGACATGGGCAGTTGCCTACTCGATCGAGAAGATCACGGGATAGAGCGGCTGCTCGCCACGATGGGCGTCGACCTCCAAATCGGGCTGAGCCTCCTCAATGGCGTCGACAATCTCCTGGAAGGCCTCATCGGACAGCTCCTCGCCAGCCAGAATCGTCAGTGCGTCGCCCTCCTCTTCCTCCTGCATGCGGTTGATGCAGTCGAGCGTGACCTGCTTCACATCGGAGCCGACCACGTCGATGGAACCGGCAATGATACCCATGACGTCACCGGAGTGAATCGGCGAGCCGTCGGAGGCGCTGGAGTCGCGCACGGCGCGGGTGACCTCGCCATCGCGGACCTCGCTGATGGCGTCGACCATAGCGGCGACGGCATCCTCGAGCTCGGAATCGGGCAGGACCGCGAACAGCGCGGAGAAGGCCTGCGGAACGGTCTTGGTGGGAACGACGGCGACCTTCTTGTCGGTGCAGGCTGAGGCAGCGGCCTCAGCGGCCATGCGGATGTTGCCGTTGTTGGGCAGGATGATGACCGAGGTCGCGTTGACCTGGTCAACAGCGCCCAGCAGGTCTGCAGTCGAGGGGTTCATGGTCTGACCACCCGACACGATCACGTCGACGCCGAGGGACTTGAGGATATCGGCCTCGCCCGAACCGGCGGCAACGGCGACAAAGCCCAGGGCCTTCGCGGGCTCGGCGGCCTTCTCCTGATCCTCGTGGATCTTGGCGGTACGGTCGTGGGCCTCCATCTCCATGTTGTGGATAAAGACCTCGTAGATCTGACCAAGCTGAAGCATGTGCTCGAGCACCAGGTTGGGGGTGTTGGAGTGCACGTGGATCTTGTAATCGGGGTAGGCGCCCACGAGTAGCTCACAGTCGCCCATGGAACCCAGGAACTTAAGGCACTCATCCTCGTCAAACGGGGCGTCGGCCTTAAAGAGGAACTCGTTGCAGTAGCGGAACTCCGAGCCCTCCCAATCGTCGTTGGCCTCGATCTCAACGCGGCCAAGAGCGGCATCGCGTGCAGAGCCAGCGGAATCGAACGTAGCGGAGAAATCCTCGACAACGGTGCTGCGACCAAGTGCTGCAGCCACAAAGTTCTCCAGGAAGATGGCAAAGCCGAAGGCGCCGGAGTCGACCACGCCGTTCTCTTTGAGGACGGGCAGCAGGTCGGGCGTGCGTGCGACGGACTGGTAGGCCTCGACGACGATAGCGTCGAGCGCATCCTCGGCCGAGAACTTCTTCTTTTCGCACTCGTCGGCCTTGGTCGAGACATCGCGCAGCACCGTGAGGATCGTGCCCTCGATGGGCTTGCGGACGGCCTGGAAGGCCACCTTGACGGCACGACGGAAGGCGAAGGCGATGTTGGCGGACGTAATGGGCTCGTCGGCGGAGACAAGGCCCTCGGCCACGCCGCGCAGGATCTGCGAGGTAATGACGCCGGAGTTACCGCGGGCGCCCATCAGGGAGCCGTGGGTGATGGCGCCGGCAATGGCCTCCATGTCGGCATCGGCGGGAAGGGCGGAGAGCTCCTTGGTCACCGAGGCGAGCGTGAGCGACATGTTGGTGCCGGTGTCGCCGTCGGGCACGGGGAAGACGTTGAGCTTGTTGATCTCCTCGGCCTTGTCGGAAACGGCAGCCGCAGCGATCGGAAAACAGGTGCGAATGGTCTTTGCAATCATGGGTATTTGAATCTCCGTTTTCGGATGCTAGTTCAGACGGCTCTTGAGCGCGTCGATATGGATGCCGATCTTAAGGCTGGCGGGATCGATCTGGGCGATCTCCTGCAGGGTGAAGGCAACGGAGCTCGAAAGATTGTGGCAGACGGACTTCATGTTGACGCCGTTCTCGAGCACGACGTGAAGATCGACCGTAAGGCCGTTCTCGTCGGCGGAGACAAGCACGCCCTTGCGGAGGCGCTGGCCGGCAAGCAGGCGCACGCTCTCGGCGCCTTGGAGCTGCTCAGCCATTCCGACAACGCCGTAGCACGTCATCGCGGCATAACCGGCAATATCGGCAATAACGTCGTTCGAGACGCTCAGGCTGCCGTTAATGGTCTCAGACACAAGAATCTCCTTATCTGGTGCTCGCGGCACCATGTCGTGGGAGCAATCATTGCAATATTCTACAACGACCGCGCCATGTTGAGGTGGTGGGTCGCGGGATTACATCCTCGACACGAAATGTTGATATGGCAACGTTCGAGTCAAGTGGTCGCGGCATGAAAAAACCCGCCGCATAAGCGACGGGTTCTACAACCTGGCTCCCCGGGTAGGACTCGAACCTACAACAGCGCGGTTAACAGCCGCGTGCTCTACCATTGAGCTACCGAGGAATTAAAAAGCCCAGCGGAATGGGCTGAGAAATTCTGGCTCCCCGGGTAGGACTCGAACCTACAACAGCGCGGTTAACAGCCGCGTGCTCTACCATTGAGCTACCGAGGAATTAAAAAGCCCAGCGGAATGGGCTGAGAAATTCTGGCTCCCCGGGTAGGACTCGAACCTACAACAGCGCGGTTAACAGCCGCGTGCTCTACCATTGAGCTACCGAGGAATAGGTGCGTGCTCTCAAGCAACGAAGTTTATTATACGGACGAATCGGCACAGGGCAAGAACTTTTTTGAGAAATTTTCTCGCCTTGATCCCTTGGGGACGGCCTAACTGCCGGCACCGGCAACGGAAACGCCGATGTTTTGACAATGCCAGCGAGCGGGCACCATACTCATTTAAGTCTGTCCCCAATAACCACCCCCAAACTGTCGCACAACTGACAGCCATAGCAACGCCGCAGATAGAGGACGGACAGACACTATGACCCAATCCGAGGGCACTAAAAAGATAGGAGCCCCCGCTCGTGACCGCGGGTCGGGGCTGCGACAATGATGTTGAAGTGCCATAGGCGCAGCCGCGCCGCAACGAGGTTGGGAGGCTCCCATGCCAAAGTATTCTACCGCGTTCGGGATGGACGTCCACCTGAGGTCGACCACCGTCTGCGCCCTCGACGCGGACACCGGCGAGGCCGTGACGAGGAGGTTCCCCGGCAACCCCTGGGGCGAGATCGCCGGGTGGATGGGTGGGTTCCCCGGGCCGTCGCTCGCGGCCTACGAGAGCGGCTACCCCGGCTTCGCCCCGCAGAGGGAGCTCGCCGGGCTCGGCGTCGAGTGTGTCGTCGCCGCGGTCTCGAAGATCCCCAGGTCGGCCGCCGACTCGGCCTCCAAGAACGACAGGAACGACGCCGCCAGGATGGCCAAGGCGATACTCGCCCACGACATCTCCCCCGTATGGGTCCCCTCCCCCGAGGTCGAGGGCATCAGGGACCTCGCCGGCGCCTACGACGGGGCGACCGCGCGCCTGGCGACCGCCAAGCAGCGGCTGCTCGCCTTCCTCGCAAAGCGAGGGTTCGCCTACGGCGGCACCACGCCCGCCGGCAACCCGAGGAAGTACTGGACCTACGACTTCCTGAGGTGGCTCGACAAGGTCAGGCCGGAGGACGATGGCGGGGTTCGGACGCTCGCCGCTCTGAGGAGCGAGGTCGAGGCCGCGGCGGAGGCCCGGGCGGATCTGCTCTCCGAGTACAGGGCGGCCGTGGATGCCAGCCCGATCGCCGCGGAGGTGGCCGCCCTCCAGTCGATCAAGGGCTGCGCCTTCGCGCTGGCCGCAGCCTTCTCGGCCGAGGTCGGCGACTTCACGAGGTTCCGTTCCGGAAGGCAGGTCACGGCCTATTTCGGCCTCGCGCCGAGTCAGAGGTCGAGCGGCGACTCCGTGCGGCTCGGAGGCATCAGCGGTGCGGGCAACGCGCTCGTGAGGAAGCTGGCCGTTGAGGGTTCATGGTGCTACGCCGCGGCGCGGCACCAGCCGAAGCTCATGCCGAGGGACACGGGCGTGCCCCTCGAGATAAGGATGCACGGGAGGAAGGGGTCCGAGCGGCTCCTGCGGCGGCGCGAGGAGATGCTCGCCCGCGGCATGCCCCAGGCGAAGGCTAACGCGGCCACCGCGGCCGAGCTCGTGAGGTGGCTCTGGGCCCTCGGCATGATGTGCCGGGAGGGCGCGGAATAGACATAGCCCCCGCCCCGGCGAGCCGGGCGGCCTTCGGGGATACCCCCTATTTCGCTGTGCGCGCGGAGCCCTCCGCATGCGCCTCGACAGACTTGGGGAACCCCGCCGAAGGAATGGAGTGCGGGCCGACAGAACGGTATCCGCGGATATGAGACTGAGCCGAAGGCGTCGATGACATGCCGGGGGCGGACCGGGACGGGTTAACGGCAGGCCCCGCCGACCGATTGCAAGCGGTCGGCGGGGCCATTGTGGCTCTTGACAGCGGATTGGGTCATATGAGCGAAAACCCGCCAGAGCGAGCAAGGTGCCTTGAAACAAGGCGGCATTGACCTTTTGGTCATGCCGCCGAAGTTGAAAGGCAGATTGCCGCTCTGGCGGGTTTGCAGCGTCGGCCAGTTACGGCGTTCGGTAGAACGCCATAACCCTAAGACTCGATGTAGTCTTTGAGCTTGCTGCTGCGGCTGGGGTGGCGGAGCTTGGCCAAAGTCTTGGACTCGATCTGGCGGATACGCTCGCGCGTGACGCCAAACTCGCGACCGACCTCCTCGAGCGTGCGGGGATGCCCGTCGACAAGGCCAAAGCGCAGCTCGATAACCTTGCGCTCACGATCGGCAAGCGAGTCGAGCACCTGGGTGAGCTGCTCCTGCAGCATGGAGAAGCTGGCAGCATCGGGCGGAACGATAGCCTGGGAGTCCTCGATGAAGTCGCCCAGCTGGGAATCCTCTTCCTCGCCGATGGGGGTCTCGAGCGACACGGGCTCCTGCGAGATCTTCTGGATCTCGCGGACGCGGTCGGCGCTCATGTCCATCTCGGCACCGATCTCCTCGGGGGTCGGGTCGCGACCCAGATCCTGAAGGAGCTGGCGCTGCACGCGGACGAGCTTGTTGATAGTCTCGACCATATGCACGGGAATACGGATGGTACGGGCCTGGTCGGCGATAGCGCGCGTAATGGCCTGACGGATCCACCACGTGGCGTACGTGGAGAACTTGAAGCCCTTCTGGTAGTCGAACTTCTCGACGGCGCGAATCAGACCGAGGTTGCCCTCCTGGATCAGGTCAAGGAACAGCATGCCGCGGCCGACATAGCGCTTGGCGATGGAGACGACCAGACGCAGGTTTGCGCTGATGAGCGCCTGCTTGGCTTCGAGGCCAACGTTCTCAATGCGCGTAAGACGACGCATCTCGGCACGCGTGAGCTCGAGCTCACCGGCATCGGCAGCCTCGAGCTTCTCGGTGGCCTCAAGACCGGCCTCGATCTTCATGGCCAGATCGACCTCTTCGGAGGCGGTCAGCAGGTCGACCTTGCCGATCTCCTTGAGGTACATACGAACCGGATCGCCGGTCAGCATCACCGTGGAGGCATCGATGCCACGCACGCGGGAGCGTGAACGGGACGTGCGCACGGTGCGCTTCTTCTTGCTCTTGGAAGAACCCATCTCGGCATCGGCCTGACGGGCCATCTTGAGCTCGTGATCGTCGAGCGAGCCGGAATCGTGCTCGTCGTCGTCATCGAAATCGTCGGTATCGGTATCGTTATCGTCATCGTCGACGTCCATGGGGGCGTCGTCGTTACCGCTCGCGGAGATAATCTGGATGCCGCTGTTGCGCAGCGCAGAATACACCGCGGTGAGCTGCTCGTCAGAAACATCGATATCCTTCAGGGCGACCTGAATCTCGTCCTCGGTTACCGAAGTCCTGTTTGAGCCGTTGCCCATGAGCTTTGCAACGTAGGATTCCAGCCCAGTACCCGTGCTCTCAGTCTTTTTTGGCACAGATTCTCCCTTCATAGTCCACAGGACTCAATACTTTAGCACACACATCGACGTCTATACCCAAAAAGAGGACAGGATATAGGCGAGAATACGCTGGTTGACCACAACATCTAGGCCTATTCGGCGTCTGCGGCCTCCAGACCGATCAAACGGAACGGGTCCGCCACGCCGCCGATCGACTTTTGCAGTTCGCGTTGACGCTGCGAATCCTGCGCGGCCTGCACGGTCAGCGCGCGACGGGCCTCATCGTCTAGCGAACGGTCCTGGCGCAGCTTGGCCTGTGCGGCACGCATGCGGCGCTTGATGGTGTAGAGCTCGAGCGTATCGAGCATAAACACGATGTTCGTCTCGGTGGGGTGCTTGCTCGTCGCCGAGATGTGCCCGGCACTCACAAGCGTTGCCGCCTCGGGACACACCGAGCGCGCCGCATCCATGCAGGCTGCAGGATCGGTTCCCGGCGGCGTTGCCAGAACGGCCCATGCGATGGACTCGTGACGTGGGTCAACCCACTCGATAGAGCAGATGCGGTCGGCATACGTGCGGAACAGGTCGGGGTAGCTCGTGAGCATGGTCAGCAGCTCACGCTCCCCTGCCAAGGACTTACGCTCAAGATCAGTAAGAACCATCGGCGCCGCCGCAGCCGGAGCACCCGAACCATCAGTCACAGGTACAGCACCCATACCATCAGGCGCGTCGATCGGCGGCAGGTCGTCGACGACCTCCACGGGCGCGGCGCCGTAGGCATCGAGCGGGACGTAGTCATACGGCTCTTCTTCGACCGGCGCGAACACCGGCGGCGTCGCGCCCGATGCCCAAGCACCGCGAGATGCCCCCTGCGAACCAGACGTCCGACCGCCCGCGCTACCAGAGCGCTCAGCCTGTGCCCGCTGGCGCTCATAGTTCTGCTCACGACGTCGTTCCGCATCCTCGCGCTTGGCTACATCGCGAAACACACGGCCCGAGCTCGCACGCACTGTCTCCAGATCCAAACCCAACAGGTCGGCAATCTGGATAAAGTACGTGTCGATCATATAGCTGTCGCGCAGCGGATAGATAAGCGTCAGCGCATCTTCCAGCGCCTTGGCACGACCGCCCGGCGTGGAGATGTCGCTCGACTCCTGAAGCGAACGGTAGACAAAGTCCATGAGCGGCTCGGCGGCGTCAATGCGTTTCTGCAGCTCCCCTCCGCCGTGCGCCGTGATGAACTCCATGGGATCGTTACCGTCGGGCAGCACCACGCAGCGCAGGTCCATAGAATCCTGCTCGATAAACTGAATCGCACGGCGAGCGGCCTTTTGACCGGCGGCATCGCCGTCAAACATATACACGATGCGCTTAGCAAAGCGGGTGAGCGTCTTGACGTGATGCTCCGTGAGCGCGGTGCCCAGCGTGGCGACAACGTTTTTAATCCCCGCCTCCCAACAGGCGATGCAGTCGGTATAGCCCTCCACCACGATGGCGGTATCCTGCGCGACGATAAACTCCTTGGCCCAATTAAAGCCGTAGAGGTTTCGCTTTTTATGAAACACGCTCGTCTCGGCGGTATTGAGGTACTTGGGTTGGCCGTCACCCATGATGCGACCACCAAAGGCAATGTTGTGACCCTGCTCGTCAAAGATGGGGAACATCACGCGGTCGTAGAAGCGGTCGGCAAGCTGCCCGCGCCCGCGGCTCACGGCAACGTTGGCGTCGATCATCTCCTGCGGGGTAAAACCCGCCTGGGACAGGTGCGACACCAGCGCGTTGCGGCCCGGTGCAAAGCCCAGGCAGTAGCGACGGCAGACGTCGCCACCCATGCCGCGGCTGGCAAAGTACTCGCGCGGACGGCCGTCCTTACCGCGCATAAGCATGGTGTGATAGAACTGGGCGGTCTCGGCGCACAGATCGTAGATGCGGGCACGCTTGGTACCGCGCTCGCGGCGGTCTCCGGTGTCGTGCAGCTCAATACCCGCGCGATCGGCCAAATAACGGATTGACTCGGGAAAGCTCAGGTTCTCGCGCTTCATGATATAGGTGAAGACGTCGCCACCCTCGCCGCAGCCAAAGCAATGCCACACCTGCGTGGCGGGAATAATGTGGAAGGACGGAGTCTTTTCGCCATGAAAAGGGCAGCAACCCCAAAACTCATGGCCGCGGGGCTTGAGCTCAACCGTTTCCTGCACGATGGCGACTAAGTCGGACGCAGCGCGTACCTGGTCTTTTTCCTCATCGCTAATCACGGACACTCACCCCCTGCTCGCCCAAGTTGTGACGAATATCTTCGATATTACCCTCGACGGTCGCGATCAACTCATCCAGCGAATCGAACACGCGCGACGGACGCAGCCAGCGCGTAAACGCCAGCGAAACGGAAGCGCCGTACAGGTCGCCCGTATAACCAATTAAATTAGCCTCGAGATGCGATGAAGCGACATCGTCGGCATACGTCGGCGGCAGGCCGACATTAACGGCAGCGGGCCACGCGATGTCATCGACGAGCACCAGACCCTCATACACACCATCGGCAGGCACCTGAATGCCGTCGGGAACCTGCAGGTTTGCCGTGGGAAAGCCCATGCCAGAACCCTCGTGACGGCCGCGAATAACACCGCCGCGCACCATATACGGGCGGCCGAGTAACCCAGCAGCAAGCCCCACATGGCCCTGTCCCAGCTCGTGACGAATGCGGGTGGCGCAAATGGCCTCGCCGCCCTCGCAAAGCAGGTCGTGACCATACACGTCAACTCCGCGCTCGGAACCCCAGGCGCGCATCTCGGCAACACCAGAAGCACCGCCGCGACCCAGCCTAAAATCGCTGCCAACGCGAATCGAACGAATGTCGACCACGCGTGACAACAGTGCGAGAAAACCGACATGGTCGAGCGCCGCAACCTCAGGCGTAAAGGGAACGGCCACCACTGCATCGACCCCGGTTTGAGCAAGGGCATGCAGACGGTCGGCCGTCGTCATCAATTTTTGAGCGGGCGAAGGGCTCACCACGACGTCCGGGTCGGGATCGAAAGTGACCACGACCGCCTTACAGCCATGGGCACGGGCATCACAGACAAGCGCTTCGATGAGTTCCTGGTGTCCACGGTGCACACCATCGAAAACACCAATGGCGATGGAGGCAGCACCCAAGTGCTCGCACCCATCAAATGCATCGGCAGCAACGATGCGAGCCTCGTCCGACTCGCCCGCGAAAAAGATACGCGCGAGCTCGCGAACGGACAACATCATCGAACACCGCCGATTGCCTGCGGAAACACGTGCTCCATGACAAAGCGGCCACTCTCAATGCGGGCGAGCGCCTTGAGTCCCCCATCGAGCACCAACGCAAAAGGCGCCTTCGCGGTATCGAAATCGGCAAGCGCACGCTCAACGGGAATGCGTCGGCCGCAGAGCAGGTCGTCGGCAAGATTGCCCGGCAAGTCAACACGCGTGGCGCCCAGGGCCGCAATGGGATCCAGGGCAAAGCCAGCCGCGGACTCGGGAGAAAGCTCCTCGACCGCATGACAGGCGCCAATGGAAACAACACCGGAGGCCGTGCGGCGCAGCGCGGAAATATGCGCAGCACTATCGCAGGCGCGACCCAGGTCGCGAGCGAGCGCGCGAATGTAGGTGCCCTTGCTTACCGAAAACGCCACGGTCCACACACACGTATCACCTTCGCCGCCCACGGCGATCAGGTCGGCGGCATAGACCTCGACGGGACGCGGAGGTAGGTCCACCGCATTGCCCTCGCGAGCAGACTTGTAGGCGCGAACGCCATTGACCGAGATGGCCGAAAACGCCGGCGGCACCTGCATCTGCGGACCCAGCATAGCGGCCAGCTGCTCACGGGCGTAAGCGGGATCGCGCAGCTCGGGGGCAACGGGCACCGTACGGACGGCCTCGCCCTCGGCGTCATCGGTATTGGTCTCGACGCCAAACGAAATGTCGGCGACATAACTTTTGGTATCGAGGGTTAGCATACCCAGCAGACGGGTCGCCTGGCCCACGCCCACCACCATGACGCCCGAGGCCATGGGGTCGAGCGTACCGGCATGGCCGACGCGTCGCTCATGGAGGGCGCGTCGGCACTGCGATACCACGTCGTGGGACGTACAGCCCACCGGCTTATCGACGGCGAGCAGCATATTCAATTGAGAAGGCGTACGACGAGCCATGTACCATCCAAAATGTTAGAGCTCGACGTTCACCGAAGCGGGATCCTCCCCTACCAGCTCGGCCAGCATGGGGAGTGCCGCGGTGAGCGTCTCGAGAATCGTTCCGTTGTTAGAGAAACCGGCGGCCGCGGGATGCCCGCCACCGCCAAAAGCAGCAGCGATCTCAGAAACATTGAGGTCGCCCTTGGAGCGCAGGTTGCCGCGCACCTTGGTATCGCCCTCAATGCCCTTTAGGAACAGACAGACCTCCACACCCATCACCGAACGCACCACATCGACCAGGCCGTCGCACTCGTCCGAAGTGACGCCGCAGGCCTCGAGGTCGCTCTGGTACGCATAACTATATGCCACGCGACCGTGCGCCACTGTCTTGATGCGGCCCATAACGATGGACTTGAGATGTAAGAACTCTACGCGCATGCTCTGGTAGACTTCGAGCGCAACGCGCGCCGGATCGGCACCGTGCGCGACCAGGCGCGAGGCGGCATGGAACGCAGCGGCATCGGCGTTTTGGTACTGAAAACGACCGGTATCGGTCACCAGGCCGCACAGCAGGCAGGTCGCGACACCATCGCGAGCCACAATGCCGCAATTGTCCAAAAAGCGGTCGATAATCATGGCGCAGGCCGCGGCGTCGACGCACCTCAGGCTCAGCTCGGCAAATTCCTCGCGCGCCGGATGATGATCGAAGCACACCACATGCGACGAGCGGCGGAGCACCTCGGCGGAGTTGTTCAGACGCTCGACGACCGGTACGTCCACCGAGATAAACAGGTCCGGATTGCCGGCATACGCAGATGCCGGCACCAGACGGTCGGCGCCCTCCATAAAGCGGTAAATGCGCGGAACCGGGTCATCGTCTGCCAGCAGCAGGGCAATGTCCTTGTTGGGAAAAAACTTCATAAGCGAGAGGCCCAGACCCAGCACGGAGCCCAGGGCGTCACCATCGGGAGACGTATGTCCCGAAATCGCAATGGAGGACGCACCCTCGATGAGCTCAAGGATGCGTCGCTGAATATCTGCAGACTCGCACGATGCGAGGTCGGCGGAATTACTCATCTAAAGCTGCCTCCTGGGCGGCATCCGCTATTGGATAGCCGTCCTCGTCCTTTTCGATCGCAAGCGTGGCGGGAACGTTTTCCAGCGCGCGCGTGATGCGCTCAGCCTCATCGGTCGAGCGATCGATGCGAAAATCGAGCTCGGGCGTGACGCGCCAATCGAGCGAGCGGGCCAGCAGGCTACGGATGCGGCCCTTGGCGCTGGCGAGCGCCTCCATGACCTCGTCGTAGCGGCTCGCGTCGCACGACACGTACACGCGCGCGAACGAACGGTCCACCGCGACCTCGACCGCGGTCAGGGTGACCAGGTCGAGACGCGGATCGGAAACCTCAAAGAGCAGGATATAACCGAGCTTCTCGCGAAGCTGCTCGCCCAAACGGCGGGTTGCCTGCGTTTGCTTCATAGCGCTACCCCCTACTCGGTACGGGCAACCTGGTCGATGCGGTAGCCCTCAATGGTGTCGCCAGGCTTGATGTCCTGGAAGTTCTCCAGGCCAATACCGCCCTCGGAGCCGCTCTTAAGGCTCTTGGCCTCGTCCTTGTAGTGGCGCATCGAGGCGATTTTACCGTTGAAGACCACGATGCCGTCGCGCACCAGGCGCACGGAATCGGTCGCGGCGATCTCGCCCTCTTCGACGCGGACACCGGCGGCGATACCGACCTTGGGCACCTTGAAGGTATCCAGAACGGTCGCGGTACCCGTGGAAACCTCGACCTCGGTGGGCTTGAGCATGCCGATACGGGCTGCGTCGAGGTCCTCGAGGCACTTATAGATGACGTCGTAGCAACGGATCTCGACGCCCTCGCGCTCGGCGGCGGATCGGGCCTTGCCGTCGGGACGGACGCCAAAGCCGATGATGATGGCGTTGGAGGCGTCGGCCAGAACGACGTCGGTCTCGTTGATGGCGCCAACGGCGGAGTGGATCGTGTTGATGCGCACCTCGGACTGGTCCATCTTGTCGAGGGAGTCCTGAAGGGCCTCGATAGAACCCTGGACGTCGGCCTTGATGATCAGGTTGAGCTCCTTGACCTCGGCGTCGGCGATGGTCTCGAAGAGGTTCTCGAGCGTCACATGCTTCACGCGGCTCTGCTCCTCGATGCGGGCCTTGAGCGAACGCTCGTCGGCCAGGGCGCGAGCCTCGCGCTCGTCCTCGAACACGCGGAACTCATCGCCGGCGTTGGGGACGGACTGCAGGCCCAGAATCTCGACGGCGTCGGAGGGACCGGCCTCGGTGACGGCGTTGCCCTTGGGGTCGAGCATGGCGCGGACGCGGCCGTAGGTAAGGCCGGCGACCAGCGTATCGCCCACGTGCAGGGTACCGCGGGTCACGAGCACCGTGGCAACCGATCCGCGGCCCTTGTCGAGCTTAGCCTCGAGGACGTTGCCCGAAGCGAACGTATCAGGGTTGGCCTTGAGTTCGAGCACGTCGGCCTGGAGCAGGACGGTCTCGAGCAGGTCGTCGATACCGATCTTCTGCTTGGCAGAGATGTTGACGAACATGTTCTGTCCGCCCCACTCCTCGGGGATGATGCCGTACTCGGTGAGCTCCTGGCGCACGCGGTCGGGGTTGGCACCCGGCTTATCGATCTTGTTGACGGCGACGACGATGGGAACACCGGCGGCCTTGGCGTGGTTGATCGACTCGATGGTCTGGGGCATGACGCCGTCGTCGGCAGCCACGATCAGAATGACGATGTCGGTCACCTTGGCACCGCGGGCACGCATGGCCGTAAAGGTGGCGTGGCCGGGGGTGTCGATGAAGGTGATCTTGCGGTCATTGATCATGACCTGCGAAGCGCCGATGGCCTGCGTAATGCCGCCCGCCTCGCCGGCAGCGACGCCGGTGTGACGGATGGCGTCGAGGAGACTCGTCTTGCCGTGGTCGACGTGGCCCATGACGGTGACGACCGGGGCGCGCGGCTTAAGGTCGGCGGGATCGTCGTAGAACGAGAAGGTGTTCTCCTCCTCGGGGGTGATGATCTTGATCTGACGGCCCAAGTCGTCGGCAACGAGCTCGACAAGGTCGTCGGACATGGACTGCGTCATGGTAAGCGGTGTGCCCAGCAGGAACAGGCGCTTGATAATGTCGTTGGCCGGAACGTCGAGCGCCTCGGCGAGCTCCTGGACGGTAACGCCCTGGGAGACCTTGATGGCGTCGAGGTCCTCGGGGTTCACGCCCTGGGCCAGCGCCTCCTCAATCTTGCGCTCTTCCTGAGCCTTTGCGGCCTCGCGCTCGCGCTTCTCCTTGCGCTTTTTGCGGCGACCAGTGGACTCGCGAGAGGCCTCCTCGACGGCGGCACGAGCCTCCTCGAGCACCTTCTCGCGACTGTACTCCTCGGCCTCGCGAGCCATGCGGCTGTAGTGGTCCTCTTCGTTGTTGTGACCGCCCTTGCGCTTCTTGCCCTTACCCTGCTTGTCGGGGTTGGGGAAGTCCATGCCGGCAGCGACGTTGTTGCTGGCATTGGTGCGATGGCTGTGGGGACGGCTCTCGGAGGCGTTGCGGTCGGAGTTGTTGTCGGAGGCGTTGCGATCGTTACGACGGCCACCGCGACGGTCGTTGTTGCCGCCACGACGGTTGCCGCGCTCGGCAGCGCGCTCGGCCTTGGCCTTCTGCTCGGCGTCCTTCTTCTCCTTGAGCACGGTCTCCTGTGCGGCGATCTGGTCGAGCAGCGAACGGAAGCGCGAACCGGAGTCGGAAGCGGGAACGGCGCGGCGCTGGGCCTCGCGGGCAGCCTCCTCCTTCTCGCGAGCAAGACGCTCCTGCTCGGCCTTCTTCTTGGCCTCGGCCTCGGCGCGGGCGGCTTCCTCGGCAGCCTGGGCGGCGGCGAACTGGCGGCGCTCCTCCTCGCGTGCCTTCTCGGCGGCGATGCGCTCGCGCTCGGCCTCGGCAGCGCGTGCTGCCTCCTCGGCGGCGGCTGCCTGCTCCTCGGCTTGCTTGGCGGCCTCGACTTCCTGGGCGCGGGCCTCGATCACCGAGGCGAGCTGCTTGCGGACCATAGCGACGTAGGCGTCCTCCAGAGCGGAGGAAGCGGACTTAGCGGGAATCTTCATTTCGGCGAGATGACCCATCAGTTCCTTGGAGGTCATGCCGAACTCTTTGGCCAGGGTGGACACACGGACTTTTGCCATATGACTTCACCTACCCTTTCTGGCACCTTAGGTGCCTAGAGACTGAACGAGCGTGGGGTATGCGCCGGGACCTGCCCGGCGCGACCGCGCGCTAGATCAGGTCCTCCGCATCATCGAAGGCGTCGGTGTCGTGGACACCGCAGAAACGGGAGCCGGGACGGGCCTGGTTGCGGCACTGGATGCCGTCCTCGGACACGAACTCGCAGCGACGGACGTCCTCGTCCTCCTCGTCACCGATCAGGTCGGCGGCGGGCTCCTCGTGAACGGGAACGTTCTTGAGGATGTCGGCGGCAAGGGTCTCGGACTTGATGTCGATGTGCCAGCCGGTCAGGCGCGCGGCGAGGCGGGCGTTCTGGCCCTCCTTGCCGATGGCGAGGGACAGCTGGTCGTCGGGCACGATAACGCCGGCGTAGGCCTTCTCCTCGTCGATAAGAACGCGGGTGACCTTAGCAGGCGACAGGGCGTTGGCGACGTAGACGGCCGGATCGGCATCCCACAGGATGACGTCGACGCGCTCGCCACGGAGCTCGCCCACGACGGCGCGAACACGGCTGCCCTTGGGGCCGACGCAGGCGCCAACGGGATCCAGGCGATCGTCGAGCGAGTGGACGGCGACCTTGGAGCGCTGGCCGGGCTCGCGGGCGATCGACTTGATCTGGACGGTGCCCTCATAGATCTCGGGCACCTCCTGCTCAAACAGACGACGCATGAGCTCGGGGTGGGTACGGGAGATGACAATCGGCGGACGGCTGTGCTCGCCACGAACCGGCTGCAGGTTGGAGTTGGGGTCGCGAACGTCGATGATCACGGCCTTGATGTGCTGATTGTGCAGGTAGCGCTCGCCCATCGGACGCTCGTTGCGCTCGTTCTCGTAACGGCGCTGGTCGAAGTGCGGAAGCTCGGCCTCGACGCCCTCGCGAATCTTGACAATCGTGAAGTCGGGCGTGGACTGCAGCACAGTACCGCTGATGAGGTCACCGATGCGGCCGGAGAACTCCTCGTAGATCTGCTCGCGGGCGGAGTTGCGCACGATGGCGTTGATCTCGGCCTTGGCGTGCTGGGCGGCGATGCGGCTCGTGTTCTTGGGGGTGACGTCGATCTCCTCGAACTCGGTGAAGTTGCCCTCCTCGTCCATGGAATCGTCGATCGGCTCCAGACGGTAGACGTAGATCTTGCCGGTGGTGCGGTCGATGGTCACCTTGGCGCCCCACTCAAGATGCAGGATCTCGGCATAGCTCTTGGCGAGCGACTGCTCCAGGCGGTCGATCAGGTAGAGCTGGTCGATGTGCTTCTCCTGGCAAAGCTCCATCAGGGCGGACATCATGTCGGATGCTGCCATCTTACTTTCCTTCCTTCGCGGGCTTGAAGTCATAGGTGGGCTTCAACTTGCACTTTTTAACATCAGAGAAATCGAGGGTAACGGACTCGCCGTCCTCGAGCTCGAGGGTCACGTTCGTCTCGGTGGCGGCGGCAATCTTGCCGGCGTACTTGCGACGGCCCTCGGTGGCGGTGGAGGTGAGCTCGCAGTTCTCGCCCACAAAGCGGGCAAAGTCGCGCGGGCGGCGAAGCGGGCGCGCCATACCCGGGCTCGACACCTCGAGCGTATAGCTCGAAGAGATGGGGTCGAGCTCCTCGATCACGTCGCCGACCCATTTGGTGTTGGCCGTGACGTCATTGAGCGACAGGCCCTGGCCCTCGGCACCCTCGATACGCACGCGCACGCAGGGGGCCTTGGTGGCACCCACGAGCTCGACGTCGACGATGCCGACATCGTGCTGGGGAGCAACGGCCTCGAGCGCGTCGATGATCGCCTGCTCGGTCTTGGTCTTGACCATTGCGGCACCTCCATCCATACAAAAAAGAAGCGGGGCCGAAACCCCACTTCTTTCAATTACAACTTCATTTGCAAGCAAACTATACCAATACCTGCACAAACGTGCAACCACAACACAAACCCGCAGGTCAGCGTGAGCACAGGTTCTCCACAAGAAATGGATAATTGGGTGTTGTCGCAAGTGTCCTTAACCAAAAAGAGGGGCGACTCCCTACGGAATCGCCCCTCGCTTGTTGATGTCAGCTATGCGCGCAGCGCTTACTTGACCACCAGGTTAACCAGCTTGCCGGGCACGCAGATGGCCTTGACGACCGTCTTGCCCTCAAGCCACTTGGCAACGGCGACCTCGGCGGCAGCCTGCATCTCCTCGTTGGAGGCGTCGCGGGCGACGTCGATGCGGCCACGGACCTTGCCGAGCACCTGTACGACGATCTGCACCGTGTCCTCGATGGACTCGGCCAGGTCAAACTCGGGCCAGGCGGCGGTGTAGGCATTACCCTCGCAGCCGAGTGCCTCATGCCACAGCTCGTCGGCCCAGAACGGACAGATGGGGGCAAGGACGCTCACGATATCCTTGGCCACGCCGTAGCACAGCGCCTTGTCACGGGAAGCGCCCTCAGCGGCATTGAGGTAGGCGCTCGCCGCGTTGACGAGTTCCATGACGGCCGAGATCGCGGTGTTGAACTGGCCGCGGTCAAAGTCCTCGGTGCACTTGGCAATGGTGCGGTGACGCTCGCGATAAAGCTTCATCGCGACCTCGTCGAGCGCGGACTTGTCGAAGGCCAAGTTGGCGTCACCGGACTGGACGAGCTGCCACACGATACGCCAGGCGCGCTTAATGAAGCGGTTAGCGCCCTCGACGGCCTTGGGATCCCAGTCGAAGTCCTTCTCTGGCGGGGCGATAAACAGGATCGCCAGACGCATGGTGTCGGCACCGTAGGGCTCAATAACCGAGCTCGGGGGCACAACATTGCCCTTGGACTTGGACATGGTGTCGCCGTTCTCGTCCTTGACCATGCCCTGACACAGCAGGTTGGTGAAGGGCTCGTCAACGGTCAGCAGGCCCAGGTCGCGCAGCGCCTTGGTAAAGAAGCGGCTGTAGAGCAGGTGCAGAATGGCGTGCTCGATGCCACCGATGTAGTTATCGACGGGCATCCAACGATCGGCAGCCTCTCGGGAGAAGGGCAGCTCGGTGTTGTGCGGATCGGTATAGCGCAGGTAGTACCAGCTGGAGCAGGTGAAGGTGTCCATGGTATCGGTCTCGCGCTTGGCCGGGCGACCGCAGACCGGGCAGGTGGTCTCGTAGAACTCCTTGCACTCGGCGAGGGTCTCGCCGGCACCCAGGTCCAGGTTCTCGGGCAGCGTCACCGGCAGCTGGTCCTCGGGCACGGGCACGATGCCGCAGTGCTCGCAGTGGATGGCCGGGATGGGGTTTCCCCAATAACGCTGGCGGCTGATGAGCCAGTCGCGCAGACGGAACTCGACCTTGCGGCGGCCGCAGCCCATGGCCTCGAGGTCGGCCACGATTGCAGCCTCGCCCTCGGAGTGCTTGCCACCGCGCATGCCGGTGTACTTGCCGGACTGGACGAGCGTGCCCTCGGCAGCGTGGGCGCAATCCCAGTCGACGGTCTCGGCATGGAAGGTATCGATGGTCTCGCCGCTGGCCTCGACGGCAGCGCGGTCGTCATCGTCCAGGATGATCGGCACAATAGGCAGGTCATACTTGCGGGCGAACTCAAAGTCGCGCTGGTCGCCGCAAGGAACAGCCATGACGGCACCGGTGCCGTAGTCGGACACGACGTAGTCGGCAACCCACACGGGGATCTTCTCGCCGTTGACGGGGTTCACCACGTAGCGGCCGGTAAAGGCACCGTGCTTCTCGAGGGTGCCCTGGGCACGCTCGACGGCAGAGATATGCTTGGAGTCCTCGACGATCTTGGTGACGGCCTCCTCGTACTCCGTGCCCTCGACGAGCTCGTGCAGGCGCGCGTACTCGGGAGCCAGGACAAAGAAGGAGACACCGAAGAGTGTGTCGGCACGCGTGGTGAAGACGGTGATCTTACCCTCGTCGCCCTCGATGGGCTCGCCATTCTTGTCACACAGGGTAAAGTCGACCTCGGCGCCCTCGGAGCGGCCGATCCAGTTGGCCTGCATCTGCTTAACGCGCTCGGGCCAGCCGGGGAGCTTCTCCAGATCGTCGAGCAGCTCCTGGGAGTACTCGGTAATCTTGAAGTACCACTGCTCAAGGTCGCGCTTCTCGGGCTCGGTGCCGCAGCGCCAGCATTTACCCTCGGTCACCTGCTCGTTAGCAAGAACGGTCTTGCAGGTGGGGCACCAGTTGACAGGGTTCTTCTTGCGGTAGACCAGGCCCTTTTCCCACAGCTTCTCGAAAATCCACTGGCCCCAGCGGTAATAGTCGGGGCTGCAGGTCTTGACCAAGCGATCCAGATCGTAAGAGAAGCCCATGCGCTTCATCGTGGCAAGCGCCTGATCCATGTTCTTATACGTCCAGGCGGCAGCCTGCGTGTTGTGCTTGATGGCGGCGTTCTCGGCGGGCAGGCCAAAGGCATCGAAGCCGATGGGATGCAGCACGTCGTAGCCGCGCATGCGGGCCTGACGGGCCATGGCATCGCCGATGGTATAGTTGCGCGCGTGGCCCATGTGCAGGTCGCCCGACGGATACGGGAACATCTCGAGCACATACTTCTTGGGCTTGCTGTCGTCAGTGTCGACGGCAAAGAGGTTGGAGTCCTCCCAGGCCTTCATCCACTTGGACTCAATGGCCTGCGCGTCGTAGGCAGGGATCTCGTCCTTATGATCTGTGCAATCGCACATATCAGCTCCTTTAATCTTAGCTGGGGTCGGTCGGCTTGGCTTTGTTCGCTACTGCGGACAGTCCTGCGCAAGACGAAGAGCACATTAAGTGCTCTTCTTTGCGTGCGGAACTTGTAGCGAACAAAGCCAAGCCGACCGACCCTAAGGTTAACTTGACTGATGATAGCAAATACGACAAGCGAGGTGCCTGCGACTTGCAGGCATCTCGCTTTATCTAAATAACGTGGTTGATACTCAACCTTTGTTTGTGACCCGTCCTAGCATGAACGGGTTTTCCGAGTGCCGCAGATTGGGCCGAAAGAGGAGCGACGCGTACTTTGGTACGCGAGCGACGGTTTGAGGTCCAAGGTACGGTGCTTGGGAAAGCCGCTTATCGATAAGACACAGACTGCTGGGAGTCTTTCACGACTACGTCGTGGGCTCCGCCTTCGACGATGGAGGTGGAGCTGACCAGGGTCAGGCGTGCCTTTTCCTGGAGCTCGGGGATCGAGAGGGCGCCGCAGTTGCACATCGTGGACTTGACCTTGTAGAGCGTGCCGCCCACGCCGTCCTTGAGGGAGCCAGCGTAGGGAACGTAGGAATCGACGCCCTCGACGAAGCTGAGCTTCGCAGCACCGCCCAGGTCGTAGCGCTGCCAGTTGCGGGCACGTGCAGAACCCTCGCCCCAGTACTCCTTCATATACTGACCGTTGACGTTGACGCGCTCGGTCGGGCTCTCGTCGAAGCGGGCGAAGTAGCGGCCCAGCATCATAAAGTCGGCACCCATGGCCAGGGCGAGCGTCATGTGGTAGTCGTAGACGATGCCACCATCGGAGCAAACGGGCACGTAGACGCCGGTCTCCTCGTAATACTCGTCGCGAGCGCGGCAGACGTCAATCAGCGCGGTGGCCTGGCCACGGCCGATACCCTTGGTCTCGCGGGTAATGCAGATGGAGCCGCCGCCGATACCGACCTTGATGAAGTCGGCACCGCAGTCAGCCAAAAAGCGGAAGCCCTCGGCGTCGACGACGTTACCGGCACCGACCTTGACGTCCTCGCCGTAGTTGGCGCGAATCCACTCGATGGTGCGCTTCTGCCACTCGCTGAAGCCCTCGGAAGAGTCGATGCACAGGACGTCGGCACCGGCCTCGACGAGCAGCGGCACGCGCTCGGCATAGTCGCGGGTGTTGATACCGGCGCCGACCATGTAGCGCTTATCGCCGTCGAGCAGCTCGTTGGGGTTGGTCTTGTGGCTGTCGTAATCCTTGCGGAAGACGATGCCCATGAGGTGATCGTTGTCGTCAACGATGGGCAGAGCGTTGAGCTTGTTGTCCCAGATGACGTCGTTGGCAACCTTGAGGCTGATGTTCTTGTCGCCCACGATAAGCTGCTCACGCGGGGTCATGAACTCGGAGACCTTCTTCTGGTGGTCATCGCGGCTGGGACGATAGTCACGGCTGGTGACGATGCCCAGGAGCTTGCCCTTGGGGGTGCCATCGTCGGTGACCGGCATGGTGGAGTGACCGGTCTTCTCCTTGAGCTCGATGACCTGTTCCATGGTCATGTCGGGGGTCAGCGTGGAATCGGACTGAACAAAGCCGGCCTTGTGATCCTTGACGGCCTTGACCATGGCGGCCTCGGACTCGGGGGTCTGAGAACCGTAGATGAAGGACAGGCCGCCCTCGGTAGCGAGCGCGACACCCATGTCGACGCCCGAGACGGACTGCATGATGGCGGAAACCATGGGGATGTTCAGGGTGATTGCCGGCTTCTCACCGCGCTTAAAGCGGGTTAGCGGCGTCTTAAGAGAGACGTTGTTGGGGATGCACTGCGAGGACGAGTAACCAGGAACCAGCAGATACTCCGAAAACGTGTGGGACTCACCGGGAAAGAACGTAGCCATGTTTCTCCTTTTTCCATGCGACCGGTCGGCTGCAGGCCTCGTAGGACCCAGCCCAACCTTGGGCGCCCAATACTGGGGAAGTATCTTAACGCACTTTGACTGCTACAATGCATGATTTAAGAAGAGCACACGAGGGTTTGACGCAGGCTTTGCGTTTGCCCAGCAAACACTTTAGCGGGGAGACGTGGAGCGTATGAAGTACAAGACGACGGCAAAGTTGGTCATTCAAGCGTGCGACAAAGACCTGCCGGGCGTGTTCGGTCACGGCTGCGTCTTGCTGCTGCAGGGTATTGCCCACGAACACTCGCTCAACCGTGCCGCCAAGAGCATGGGTATGGCGTATTCCAAGGCCTGGCGCATTGTGAACGAGGCCGAAGGACAGCTGGGCTGCAAGCTCATCGAGCGCGACGGCGCCCGCGGATCCACGCTTACCCCCGCCGGCGAGCGAGCCATAGCGGTCTACGAGGAGCTGCAGACCGACATCAACAACGTCATCGCCACCAAAGCCGACGCCCTCATCGCCAGCATCAACGCAAAGTAGTCTATTTGGTCTGATTATTGATTCGCCGCACGAACGAATTAAGACGCGCGCCATAAAATGGGCCTATCTACTACGTTTAGTTGAACACCCTCTACCACACCAGATTTCGTGAAAACAAAACCGCTGGTAGACAGCTTGCCAGTTTTCAAAAAAGGCAGGTATGGTCGACCCCTAAGGGTTAAACGTAGTAGATAGGCCGTTTTCGTGGCGCAGTCCCCCACGGCCCAGTCCCAAAGTAGCTAAAAAAGCCCATCCCAAAAAGACTACCCCGAGACAAGCCCCAAAATAGCTAGTTGCGGAGGGCGTTGTCTAGGGCGGCGGCTACGGTTAGGGGGTCGTCGGTGCCGGCGAAGAGGCGGATGGTTCCCCCCTGCTTACCGCGCGGGGCCGAAAGGCGCGTTGTTGAGCCGCCGGCGGGCGACGTGCGGAACTCCCCCGGCAATGTGTCGAACAGCTCGCCCGCGCTACGATCGATAAGGTCAAACTCAACTGCCGGACCAAAGCCGTGCTCGAGGATTCCCGTTGCAACCGAATGGTCGGGATGCGAGCTCAACCCGGAATAGCACACGTCGCTCACCATCTCGTTGGCGGCCAGATACTCGGCCAGCGCACGGGCGCGGTCGAAGTGTGCCTGCATGCGAGCGTTAAGCGAGGAGAGCCCACGCTCCAGCACGTCGGCCTCCTCGGCAGACAAATCGAGCGCCGACGCCCCGCAGCTAGCAAACAACGTATGCGCGCACTCGGAAGCGGCATCCACGCGATGGCGCTTGAGCTGCGAGCGTGCCACCGAAGCGGCAACGAGCTTGCGCGGAGCCTTACCGGCGCACACGCGGTCGAGCGCCTCGAGCGACAGGACGGCACCCAAACGCAGCGGATCGCACCCAAAGACGCTTGCCACGGTGTTATCCACCACGAGCAACGCACGGGCCTCACGCGCCGCCCGACCCAGCGCACGCAGATCGGGCACACGTAGGCCAAACCCGCCGATGGAGTTGACGAACCACCACAGGTGCGGACCCTCGGCATCAAACGAAGCATCTAAGCCCTCGGACGCGGCGGTAAACGCCGCAACCGACGGCTCCCCCACGAGCACAACGTCGCAGGCATCAAAGCCGCGCGCAAACGCATCGGCAAAGTCATCGGCAAACACGACCAGGCGATCGCTGGGACGCACAATCCCCAGCAGCGACAGCGCCGCCGGCACGTGCGAGGCCGCAACAAGACGCGCCTCACACGCGCCGGCCCTTGCAGCCCAGGACTCTTCTAGCTGTTGCACGTCCACGCGGCACCATCCCTTACATAAAACCAAACCAAGACCAGCCCACCCAGGTCGAGAAAACGTCAGCGCAAGCAGCGTCGAGCGGTCCGGCGTTCGTTAGAACGCCGGAACAAAATTAGCCGTGATATTCGCCGTTGTATTGGATCAACGTTAGATCTTCCACGCCATCGAGCGCGCGGATGGCGTCGGCGTAGGGCATGTCCACACCGTCCGAGAAGACCTCGACGGCCATCTCGACCTTGTCGCCGCGCATGGTCTTGGACTTAACGGTAAACTTGGTGCGGCCAAACGCGCGCACGATATCATCGCCGGTGGTCTGACCCGTGTAGTGGATGACCATCATGTACACGCGCGCCTTGTCCTGGTGGCTCGCAAAGCCGGCGATCATCACCACGATCACCACTGCCGTGAGTCCTACGAGCGCATACATGCCGGCGCCCGCCGTAATGCCCGTGGTAATGGCCCAAAACAGATACAACAGGTCGAGCGGGTCCTTGACCGCCGTGCGGTAGCGGACGATAGACAGAGCACCGACCATACCGAGCGAGATGACCACATTCGTCGAGATCGCGAGCGTGACCATGCAGGTGAGCACGCACATGCCCACGAGCGTTACGGCAAAACTGCGCGAATACACCACGCCGGTAAAAAAGCGCTTGTACACGTAATAGATCAGGATGCCCATGGCGAGCGCCACGAGCAGTGACAGGCCGATCTTGGCAGGGTCGACCTGACCAAACGCCTCCAAGACGGAGTTCTTAAAAAAGTCCCTGGTGCTCATGGTCTAAATATCCCCTCGGTTCTCAAAATCCGATTCCCAGTAATTAAATCCGCGCAGGAAGGCGGTCTTTTCGTAACACAGGCAGTACTTGGAGACCGCCGTAAGCTCGACCGCACCTGGCGGCACCATATCGCGCACCAGCTGCGGGCAAAACTCGGTAAACTTGACCTCCATCACCAGCTTGCCGGGCTCCAGCACGGGCAACGCGGGCAACGTCGCGTCAAAGATGTCAAAGCTCCCCACCGCCGCACGCACGTTGCTATCAAAGGTAATGCGCACGGTGCCCTCGTCCATCACCCACGGCTCGCGCTCGTAGTCCACGATGGTCCGCGGGCGCATCATGTTGCAGATGCACTCGATGTAGAACTCGCGACAGAGCGGATAAGGGCTCCTCAGCAAAAAGTCGTAGTCGCCGGCCAGAATCTGCTCAAACTCGCCACGCGTGAGTGGCGCGTCCTCCTTGTAGATCCAGCTGCCGTACTTCTTTTTGCGCTCGAGCTTAATCACCTTGTCGCTGCCGTTATAGATGCGCACGCGATATTTTTTTCGCATAAGAATACCGGCGTCTTTTTCCTCGTAGGCCGAGTTGCAGTAGTCGTCAAAGTACAGGCTGCGAATGGTGTAAACACCCGCCCGCGCATACTTGTCCAGTTTAAAAACCGGCGCCATGCGGCAGGCCAGCACGGCGTGCTCGCCCTCGTTAATGAGATATTTGAGCTCGTGGCGGTAACGCTCCTGCGTGGCACGCACAGGCGGAGCCGTAAGGCGCTCAAGCAGCGCGCTAGCCCTCCTCATACGTGTCCTCCACGACCTTACCGCCGTCTTGCACGTAAAAACACTTCATGCCGTAGTGTTTGCCGTCGTCGGTCACATAGTAGTCAAACGCATCTTGCGTATAGCCGTCTGAGTTGGTGGCGCGCACGCGCACAAAATACTGGCCGGTATCGGGCGCATCGCAGGTCACCTCGGGCAGTAGCACGTCCTCGGCCTTAAAAAACACGTCCTTGATGGCATAGTCGCGCGCCAGCTCCACGGTATAGCGAATGTCGCGCGCCTCAAAGTCGTAGGACGCATCCCAGTTAATGCGCAGCTTACCGTTATCGATCTGCGGCACGCCAATGTAGAACGGCATGGGCTTTTTATAGCTCTCGCGAAAGCTCTTATAGTTCTCCTCGATCTCGGAGGGAATCGCCGCGGCAATCTGCTCGTATTCGTCCTTGGTGACAGGCAGGTTGTCGATATCGGGCAAAGCAAAGACCAGCGATTCGGTAACCTCACGATAATGTTTAATCATCTTGGCCAGGCGTGCCTCGGTCATATACGAGCGCAGGTCCTTTACGGCGCGGTCGAGCTCACTGCGGAACGATTTACTGCGCAGCGCACGATTGAATAGCACGTTGCCCCAGTAGTTGCTTACGCCGCGCTCCCAGCTCGCATAATCCGAGAACCCGGCAAGAGAAAGCTCCAGCTTGCGCAGCATACCGTCGTTGTCCCAATCGAGGATGTACCACGTATTGGAGTTGAGCGGGCTATACAGATAGCAGTTACGGTTCTGCGTATCGCAGTTGCCCGTCAGAATCTGAAACGCCAGCCAATAGACCAGGTTCTCGGTATCAAAGTAGGTGTCGAGCACGTCATCGATCTTTTGCGATTCGTCGTTGAGCGAATCGAGCATCTCGATGAGCTTGGTGTGGTCCGAATCGCCCTTAATCTCGAGCATGCCCTCGAAGTTTGCCTGGTTGTAGTCGGGATCGTCGGCAAGCTTAATGGTGTCCTCGTAGCGATGGAAATCAAAGCTGTTCACCTTGTACAGGTGCCCGCTCTTATCCAGGCCATGTGCCTTAAGCGCCGTCTTGTTGAGCTGCTCCACCTGCGTAAACAGGCCGTAGTCCTCAAAGGTATCGTTGGACTTTTCGGTCTGGTCGCACACCCACAGATGCACAAACTGCGTGCGCAGGCCCATCATCTGGGGAATTCCGCGGATAAGGTCGTAGGCCATCTTGTTGCGAAAACGCATACCCTCGCCCATGTGCTTGTTGAGCGCAATCGCGCGCTGCTGGCGCCAGGTGCCCTTGCCTTTTTTGAGCTCCACCTTGTAATTCTTTTGCGTGTAGGAGCTCGATGTCTGGCCGCGCACCTGCACGGTGGCATTGGGCGCGTCCTCGCCATAGCCAACCTCGCCGGCCACCGGGCCGTCTTCGTCGCCCGGCTGCAGCAGGCCCATAACCTGATAGCGCGTCACGCCCATGTCGGCATAGTCATACACCGAGTACGTGTTGATCTCGGCCCAGCTATGGTCCGTGTTCTCGGAGCTGTTGCCGCGAGAGACCGTCAGATACATGGTCACAATGCCCGAGTCATCATAGACCTCGTACAGCTCGTCCTTATCGCGCAGATGCTTGGACTGGTCGGAGGCCTCGGCCTTTTTAATCTTGTCCTGCTTTTTTACCTTATTTGTCGAGGATTCGTCCTGAGATGAGCAGCCCGAAAGCAGCAGCGCGCCGGCAGCCGCCTCGATCAGACAGCGGCGAGACATCAACTTATCGGTCATCAGAACCTCCCCAATGGTTACGGTACACGCGAACTACTGCGCGCTGAAACGCGCCGTGCGGCACGCCCTTGCGGCGGCACCCCTCATAGCGCTGCTCGGCACGGTCGAGCAAGCGGCCCAGCTGTGTAAAACGACCCGTTTTGTCGGTCGCCACAATGGGCTGCTGACTCAGGATACGATACGGTAAGTTGGCGGTATAGGTATCGAGCCGCAGCAGCGCCACGATAAAAAACACCACCGCACCCAACAAAAAGCCAAAGCCGTAAAACTGCTGCGGCAAAAGCAACGACACGGCGGTCGCCAGCCCTGCCACACCGGCAAACAGGCCCGAGGCCAGAACGGCTCCCTTGTAGTCGGTAAAGTACAGCAAGATAAGCAGGATCGTGTTGCCCACGGCATACAGGCCGTAGCCTACGCATAACGTGCGAAAATACCCGTGCATAAGATTGTTAAAGCCCAGCGGCAGGGCCGAGAGCACTGTAGTCTCGAGCGAGATGACCGCCGCGGTCACAAACAGCTGCTTGAGCGCGCAAAAGCGCAGTTCGCTGTTGAGCGTGGAGAGCATCTCCTCCTCGGCCACCACAATATCGCCCACCACGCCGCCGTCGTTGAACAGGCTGTAGTAGTCACGGTAGCGCGGATAGAAATTGACCTCGACCGACACCACAAAGTTGACGGTCGTGACGAGTGTGGTCAAAAACGCAATGAGTGCCGGAACGTCATGGTAAGGAGCCCCGTAAAACAGGCCTTTGATCTGCACGCCAATAGGGCCCGCCCAGATAATAACCAGGTGTACGAAAAGCCCCAAGTTGGTAAACAGCCCCGTAAGCGCAAGCGGCATAAATTGGTCGAGCCAGCGCAAAAAACGCCAGGGACTCCGGTCACTCTGCGGAAAATACCGGTAAAGCAGCACCACGTCCCAGACGAGCATGACGCCGTAGCCCAGAGCAACTGATGCCAACAGGCCCTCGACCGGCGGCAGCCCCAGTGCCAGCGCGGCCAGGGCGCACAGGCACGCCACGCCAATGGCGGCCGCAAAGCTGCACAGGATGCCGCGGTAGTCTTTGATGGCCGTGAGATAGCTCATGCCGTTCCAGTTGACGATCATAATGTTGAACAGCCACAGGCATAGCAGCCCCTGCAGCAGCGTGGCGCCCGAGAACAGCAAAAAACGCCGTAGAGCACCGTGCCCGCAACGAGCATGACAGCATTGGAGCCCCAAAACGAAGGCAGTATCTCATCCTCGCGCTCGGCAAACAACATATCAGCCAAAAAGCGCGTGACCGGCATGGAGAAAAAGCTCGTGAGCGTAAGCGAGGCCAGCAGTGTGTAGGTCACCATGCACACCAGCAGATCCTGGTTGGCACGGCCCACACCCCACAGACCGCACAGCACCAAAATACCCACCTGCAGCAGCACACCCAGCAGCATGGGGCCCGTGCATACGATGCCGGCGTAGCCGTAAGCACGCATCGTGGCAAACAGGCCCTTGCGCCTAAACAGGCGCTTGAGCTCAAAACCAATTCCGGCCACCGGCTACTCCCCCTCTCTGGGCAGGCTAAACGCACACGCCGTCTCGTCGTACAGCGCGCGATAGTTGGCGAGCATCTGCTCGTGAAAAAAGTACGTGGCAACGCGACGCTGCCCGCGCTCCCCCATCTCAATGCGACGGGCGCGGCTCACGCACATGCGCTCCATGGCATCGGCCAAGCCCTTGCGATACATGGGCGGCGTCACAAAACCCGCCACGCCAAAGTCGTCGCCCGGGGCGCCTTCGAGCAGCTCGCGACAGCAGCCCACCTCTGTCGTCACGCAGGGACGGCGCGCTGCAAGCGACTCCAGCACGCTGAGCGGCTGGCCCTCGGAGATGCTCGTCAAAATGGTAAAGTCGAGCTTTTCCATGTACTCGACCACGTTGACGCGGCCGGTAAAGATCAGGTCGCGCACGCCCAGGGTATCGACCAGCGCGTGGCACTCAGCGCCGTACTCCTCGTCGTCCACGCCGCCCATAATGTGCAGGCGCACCTTGGGCAGGCGCTCGTGCAGCTCAAAGAACGCATAGATCATGGTCTTGACGTCCTTGATGGGCGCCAGGCGCACCACCGCGCCAATGTCCACCCAGCCGTCATCGGGCTTTAAGGGAATGTCCTTAAAGCGGTCGAACTGGATGCCGTTGGGAATGACCAGGCATTTACCCGCATCGCAGCCCATATCGATCTGCGTCTTGCGGGCGTTATGGAACAAACTCGTCACGCGGAAGGCGCGGCGGTAGATCTCCTCCGAAAGCAGGTAGAAAAAGCGAATCCAGCGATCCTTAAACGACGGCACCACCCAGTCAGCGCGAATGATCTCTTCCTCGCGCTCGCGGGTATAGATGCCATGCTCGGTCAGCAGCACCGGCGCATGGTGAACGCTTGAGCCCAGGCAGGCGAGCAGGCCACCGTAGCCGGTCGAGATGGCATGGTACACATCGGCCACCGGCACCTCGCTGCCCAACAGGTAGAGCACGGGAAGCAACATGGAGCGCATGGTGTGGAATGCATCGGCAAAGGGCGTGTAGGGGTACTCGGCCAGGCACACGTCGCGGAAGATGTCCATAAACGTTCGGCTCTGCAAAAACGAGAGCGGATGCACGCGACGGCGCTGAAAGATATCGAACAGCACGTCCCAGTCCGGATTGGAGAGCGACACCAGGCGGCGTAGCGCCTCGCGCTCGCGGTCGTTAAAACTGGTTTCATGTTGCTCGCCCGAAAGCCGCAGGGCGTCGTCCAGGAACACCTCGTGCACCTCGACCACGTTGCCGGGCAGCTCGTAGACAAACTTGCCGCGGTCGGCAGCATGCGCGCCAATCACCCACAGCACAAACTCGTGCTCGGGCATGGCCTGGATATAGCCGTGCATCCAGGTGGACACGCCGCCGTGCACATAGGGGTAGCAACCCTCGAGCACCAAACAGATTCTCATTTGTCGCCACCCTCCTTGCGCGCAATGGTCACCGTCTTGTCCGTGGCTTTGACCAGGTACAGGTCGCCCGTCAGATGCGTAATCTCGCCACCCGCGACTGCACCCGGCTCGCCGTTATTGGCGCGGAACATGAGCCACGCTTCGTCGTGGAAATTGCCCAGACTGAGCGTCCAGGCATCCTCGTCTGTATCCACGCTCACCGTTACGGACGAAAAGCGCTGGATGGCACCCGAGCATTCCGAGCCGGTCTGGCGACGCAGGTCGGGCGCAGACTTGGTAAGCCAGTCCAGGTAGTCGTTCAAGCCGCCCTTGTAGACCTCCCAGCCCTCCGTAGCGCCGCGATCGGGATCGAGCAGATCGTCCGGGTGCATAAAATGCGTGCTCACGTAGTGCATGTTGAGCTCGGACACGGCGGCCAGGTGCATGTAAGAATCGCCGACCATGCCGCCCGAGACAATACGCGGCTGCTCCACAATGCCATCGCTCGCCACGCCAAACTCCTGCACGTACGGAAGATCCGTGCCATCCTCAAAATACGTACTGGCGATGGTCTTAATGCGCGGAACATCGGTGCCGATAATCTTGCGTGCGCGGGCCGAAAGGATGTTTGACGGCGGCACGTAGACCGAGCCGTGCGCGTTGGGCAGCACCTCGTCCTGGAAGGCGATAAGCTCGTTGAGCGATGCGACAAGCGTCTCCTTGTTCTTCCACGTCTTGTAGTCGTACAGCGTGCCATAGTCGGTGTCCCAAAGCGCCAACGGCTGATGGTTGTAGCCGTGAAAGCCCAGCTCTCCGCCCATCTGCAGCAGCATGCCGCCAAAGTAGCGGAACTGCGTGGTATCGGCTTGGCGCGCGGGCTCGCTCTGGTTGACCGCGTCCTCGTAGTTTTCGATCATCACGCCGGTATAGCGAATGCCGTATTTTTGCGCGAGCTTTTGCAGATCGGGCCACCAGACTTTGGTATAAAAGTCGGCAATGGAAAGCCCGTAGTCGCGCTTGATGTAGGTGCCGTCGCCCGAGGGCACGGGGCTGGGAAAGTCGTCCAGGTAGAAAACGGCGCTGTTGATGACCGGATAGGCCGTGGCATCGCCCAGCAGGCTGATCGCCGCGGCGTAAAACCCACGCATGACCTTGTCGTAGACACCGATATTGCACACCACGGTGCGTCCACTACCGCAATCATTCGACCAAATGAGCGGCGAGCCCGCATCGCCGGTCTTAGCCCACATATGCGCCGTCTCGCGCAGCGAAACCGAAAGCGACGAATCAAAGGGATCAGAGAACTCGTAGCGTTCTCCCCCGCCCAGCATAAAGTCCTCGCTCGGCACAATGCTTTCGGCTTTTACATAGTCATATCCGGCCGATTCAATGCCAAGCTTGGGGGCAATCACTTGCAGATAGCTCGAGTTATCCGGCGTCATGGCGAGCATAAGCGAACCGCCGGCACTCACCCAACTCATAATATCGGTCAGGTGCGTACCGAGCCCGTCGAGCGACGGCATGAGCAAAATCACGCGATCGAAGGAGGTCAGCGAGGGAATGGCGTCCGCGCCGTCCAGGGCAAGGTCCACGTCGCGGTGCGCGATCTTCATGTCGAGCAGGATCTGGTCAAACTGCTTCTTTACTTCCTCAACGCCCGCTTGGTCGGTATCGGTAATGACCAGGCATCTGGGCTTTTGGCCAAATATCGCCGAGGAGGCCGGCACCGCATCGTTGGCGGCAAGCATCCCCAGCTTATGTTGGCCCGCACTGTACTGCACGCCGGCGCGCTCCACCAGCAGCACGGCGGCCATGGCAATAAAGACCGCCCACACCACAAGCAGGCCCATCCAGCGAAAGTGGCCCGCACGGTCGCGGATATGCTGCACCACGCTCATCGGGCCTCCTCTCCATTGCTCCAAAACGCCAGCTCCTCGCGGTTGGCGGCGCTCAAGTACACATGCTGCTTGTCAATCGCATCTATCACGCGGTGGACTTCGTCACCGTCGCGGCGCATCACCGCCAGGCGCAGGCAAAGCATCCAAACCTCCTGCTCCTCGGGAACGTCGAGCACCAGCTGATCGGTCACGGCCTGCGCCTCGTCGATCTGGTCGACATCGGCCAGCGCCGCGACATACCGAATACGCAGCTCAACGGAGTCCTCGCGCTCGCAGCGACGCGCAAGCAGACGCGCATACTGTTGGCGCTGAATCTGAGCCACGCGTCCCTCGGCCAAGCCCGAGTCCAAGTATTCACCAAGAAAATCGCAGTATTCGTTGAGATTATGCGCGCTCGGGTCGGTCTTAAAGGCACGCTCCAGCTGCTGCAGCTTAAGGTCGGACTCCTTGGAGATCTGCGCCACCGCCGTTGCGGCATAGTGCGCCACCTCAACGTCGTCGTTAAGCTTAGCCGCCTGTAGCTGCGCCAGATACGCATCGGGCTCCTCGGTGAGCATGGAGAGCATTAGGCGGCGCCGGTCTGCCGGGTCGTTGACGATGAGTGCCTCCTCGAGCGGGATCACGCCTGCATCGGCTTCACGGTCGTGCACCAAGATGTTGCGATGCAGCTCATCATTAATGCGAAGCGACTCCAACGTGGCGTCCTTGAGGTCCGCGCCAAACAAGGCGCTGCGCACGGAAAGCAGCACCACCAGCAGCGGGCCCCACAACGGCACGAGCACCATCACGGCCAGCATATGCCCGCGCACCGGCAGCAGGCCCAACTTCATAAGCGTCCACAACACCAGGCAAACCAGCGCATGAATCAGCAGCAAGACGGCAGCAACGACAAGCGAGATCAAGCGACATCCTCCTCACCGTCACCGGTGTCGGCAATGTGCTGGAGCAGCGCCACAATGTCCTCGCCGTCGACGGGCTCCACCGCAATCTGCTTCGCGCTCAGGCGCTCGCGGATAATGGGCAGGTCGCACACCTTTGCCTGGCGCATAAGCAGGTAGAGCACGTCACCATCGACCAGGCCCGCCGCATCGTTCTCGCGAATAGCCGAACCAATCGCGCCCACCAGCTCGCCGACAGGCTCCATTCCCGGCACCACGCGCAGGAGCAAAAAGCTCCCCATCTTGCCGTCCGCCAGCGCCTGCTCGGCCGCGAGCTCTTGGCCAAAGGCCGCCTGCTTGAGCACGCACGTGCCGTCAACGCAGCGC
The DNA here is from genome assembly GCF_003470945.1 of Collinsella sp. AM23-17. Classification (NCBI taxonomy): domain Bacteria; kingdom Bacillati; phylum Actinomycetota; class Coriobacteriia; order Coriobacteriales; family Coriobacteriaceae; genus Collinsella; species Collinsella sp. AM23-17. Next base: position 167,127 of record NZ_QRHU01000001.1, read on the forward strand.
TTGTCCTGCGCCACGGCCTCATAGTCAAAGGCACGCCCCAGCGCACTTTCGACCAGTCCGCACAAAATGCGGAACAGGTTTTGGTAATAGAGCGTCATTTGATTCTGGGCCGCACGACGCACAGAGATCAACACGGCAGGTGCCCCGTCGCGCTCGATCGTGTATCCAAACATGGGCAGCCCCGGCGTCAACTCGCGATTTACCCACAGGTTCGAACGACCCCCGCCGCCCAAAAGGGGCGCAAGCTGCTCAAGCGAGAACGAGCGCGTGGCGTCTTCGGCAATCACGGGACTCGCCGCCACCAGACGTGCAAACGCCCCGCCCGAAACGTGGTAAATCGCCACCGAATCGTTTTCGAGAATCTCACCCATGAGCTCGCAGCACTTGCGGTAGATGTCGCGCGGATTGAGCACGTCGAGCTCTTGCGTCACGGCAAAGATCTTGCCAAAGCTATCGTGGCGCCCCACAATCTGGCGCTTGTATGTGCGCTTGTCCTCGATAGCATCGTGATAGAGCTGCGTGAGGAACGTATTGCGATTACGCACGAGCTCGTTTTGGTCGCGCTCCACCTTAATGGCCTCGCTATTGCGCAGCTGCACATAACCGCACACGGCACCCACCACAAAGTACGCGATAAACGGCAGCCAGTTGGACGACTCGTAGAACAGACCCTGGAAGGTATAGCCATACTGGGTGAAGTAGCTCACGGCCAAACCAACCGATGCCAGCAGCGCCGCAACCAGGCCAAAGTCCAGGCCATACAGTGTGCCGATGAGCACAACGTAGAGCAGGCGATAATCGAGCACATTGAGCTGGGCTGATTGGGAGAATAGACGCTCCAGTACCTCGAACAGGACCCAGGCAACGCCCGTCTCCAGGCATTTAATAGGCAGCGTGCGCAACTGGATACGGTCGATGGCGGCGCGCAAGGGGTTGACCTTCTTTGCGCGGCCAGTATCCCAGCGAGCCTGAATAGTCGAGAGGTCGCGCAGCAGGTCGTAGCGCTGAAACCAGCCATAGCGCACGCGAGCGACGTCGCTGGCAGGCAGGGCGTAGCCGGCAGAATCGCCATAGGCAACTGAGAGCCCTGGGAACAGCGCCTTGAGGGCGTCGCCCACCTCACCCACCGTGTGATGGAAGGTATCGGCTACATCGAGCGTCTCAAAGTTACCATTCCAGCTGTCGAAGATACGGCGTACCAGCACCGAAAGCTCCTCGGCACACAGCAGGGGAAACGCCGCATCCTGCGCGCCCTGCAGAGCGGCCGATCCGGTTGAGCATGCGTCGAACAGCGGCACCAAAAACGGGTCCTCCAGCGCGGCAGACGCGGTATACAGGAACGGCACGCGCAGGATCTTGGTCTGAACGCCCTCGCGAGCAGCGTAGTAGCGGCACAGGTCGTTGGCTGCGTGCGCGATAATGCCCTTGCCCGTTCGCCCCGCGGCATCGGCGGCACCCTCGGCACCCGCGGGCCCCGCTACATACAGTAGTTGGACCCGGCGACCCGCGCACGTACGAAAGACCGAGCGCAGCAGCTCGATATCGCCCACGGTACCGGTATGCGGGGTAAGGAAATTAGACAGGTAGACCACGCGGTCGAACTCGTAGGCCTGCTCCAAGTGCTGGAGCAGCTCTTTCCACGAGGCATGGGGCGACGACTCATCGCGGCGCGCTTCCTGCGCGGCTACAACCTTAACGTGGTCCCCAGGGAATGCCTTGGCGCAAAAGTCATCGTCAACATATGCGGTGTTGCCAACAACCAGCACCTCCATGGCGTACTCCTCCCCTAAAATCCACTTCTGTCATAGTCAAACATGCGTATTTTACGCTGTCAACGCGAGTTGGAACGCCTTTAAGGCTGTTTTAAGAACTTTTTTAGAGGATGTGGGGACATCAAGAGTGCTAAATGAGCGACCAATTCGGAAGTGGGGTGAAAAACCGAGACCTGTCGACCAGACCCTAGTTTTGGGCACCCGCGACCTGCGGTTTTGTTGCCTGAAATCGGGCTATGCTCGGCGAGTTTCGATTTTTCTCCGCACTTCTCCTACGCACCGGATTTGCAATCGCGCATCACAATCCGCCAATCGCCCTAACCGGAAAGCCAATCCACAGACTCGACTAGCCAGCCAGATACGGCCCGATTACATCGAAAATTTCGCCCACCTTAGTTGCAGGGTTTTGCGCAGATGGCTTAACGTTACCCAGCCCCCTATGGTATGTGACGAGGCGCCCAACACGCTGCAATGCCTCGCCTCGTTTGCCGTCCACCACCTCGAACAGCCCGTCCAAGTTCTTGCGGTACTCGATGCCCAGGTCTCTCGACATCTCCTGCGCGAGGGCATGCTGGCAGTCGGACGCGGACATATGCGCGGTCGTGTAGCGAAAGTGCAGAAGAGGCCACAGCTCGAAGCAGGGGTTCGACCACAACGCATGGAAGGTCCTCGAACCATCGGAGAGCTCGTCGCATTTGCGCTCCATCGCGTCAAAGTCGGACGCAGGAAAGTCATCCTTGTCATACACGAGCCACACATGGTCGAATGTCTCGGGCGCATAGCGGCAGTGTTCGACGGCAAAGTCAAGTAGGTCAAGTGTATGTTTGCCGGTCCCCTTAACGACAATGGCAACCTTACGCTCGTTCGCCGCACCCAACGCCGCACGCACACCCTCAAAGTAGCGAGGCTCGGTCTCCTTGCCCTCGCTCACTACAAGATGACGCGTCATCTGAACCATGCGCGAGCGGCCCTCTCGTTTGCCGCTACGCCAGCCCTTCGACTTCTTCGCCACCATGCTAATCCCACTCCTCGATGCGGGTGAGATACGGATCGGCGCCGTAGCGACCGGACAGGTATTGCTTGTCGAAAGCCGCGTTCTTGCTTACCAGATTACCGTTTGCCTCGTGGATGTCGGCGAGAGACCACAGTTGGCTCGCCTCCCCCTCGCCGCGCGCAGCGAACCATATCTCGTCACGGCGGAACACATCGTTTCGCATGGTTGACACATCCTGGGACGAGAAGATGAGCTGCGCGCCACTCTTGTTGACCCCAGGATCCTTAAACAGCAGAATCACATAGCGAAGAAGCTTCGGGTGCAGTTTGGCGTCGAGCTCGTCTACCACAACGGTGCCACCACGCTCAAGCGCTGTCATCAGATACGCAGCCAACCCCATGAGCTTCTGGGTTCCGGCAGATTCCTCGGATAAACGCAGCTCGTACGCCTTGCCGCCCACCTCGTGCCTCACGAAGACGCGCTGGCCGCGCCACTCCGGCGCCCTCTCCACTCTGAAGCCATCAATACGTACATCAACGGCGCGCAAAAAACGCGTGACCTCGGGTGAGTCATCCTCATCGAGCAATTGTTCGAGCATCTGCTCCAGATAGGAGCTGTTATAGTTCAGGAACACCCCGTCAAGAAACCAGCTGGCAGCCTCCTTGACCACCGGCGCGTCAAAGTTGATGCAGAGAAACGACAGGTACGGCAGCCTCGGGTTGAATCTCGCAGCCGTCACGAGCTTACGCAGCGTGGGACCGAGCTCAACCTCTGCGCCCTCACGCTCGAACAGCATCGCCGTGCGTGACGCTCCCAATTTTCGCCGCCATAGGCCTTCGGACACGATCTCGTCCGCATGCACGGACAGGGCATAGCGGTACTCGTGCTCACCCGCGCGATAGTAGAGCTCGAACTCGGTGGGCTCGGCAGCAGACACGTCATCGAACTCAAACGCAGAGCAACGGGGTATCGAAGGACGGTTACCCTCTGGCGCATCAGTGCTGGCAGACAGCAATCTGATCGGCCTGGCCACCGCCGAACGAATGTAGTCAAGCGCCTCGAGCAGGTTAGACTTGCCGCCAGCGTTAGGCCCGTACACCGCAGCCACCGGAAGAAAACTCTGCCCGTCAGGGCACTCTATGAGGGAGCGCTCGAACTCCCTCATCGATGTTGCCTGCATGGAAAGCTCAGTTTCGTCGCGATAGGATCTATAGTTCCTGAAGGTAAACTGGCAAAGCATCGGCCTCAAAATTCCTTTCATTGTTTTGAAAAGATATTTCAGGGTTTTTCTTTGATTATAGACTTTAAGTAGGCTAAATCAAGTGCTTGCTACACCAATGACAGCAGGCGCAAGGTGCAAACCGCCCATACTCGACCATCCCATTGCCGGAATGGCATTTAGCAAGCACGTCGCACATTACATGCATGAAAAAAGGGCAACACTCTCTAACAGAAAGCGTCGCCCTTAAAGCTCCCGAAGAGCTTTTGTATTGCGCTATATACTATACACCTCAATTAAGTGTATCGTCATACCGCACAACCTCGTTTTCAAAGCGCCCAAATATGCGTTTCAATGCGATTATCGAATCGACAGCATCGTTTACAACCTTCACTGCAATGAAGAAGTCATTTAACGACAGTGGGCACACCATTACGGGCCGTTGTCGGCATGGAGCCGACCCCTTATCCCCTCGGTGGGAAGGGGTCGTGGCCATGGGAATCCCTTGCGCGGATTCTGCCGTCACGACGATGGATGATCAACTCCGACTCTTGATTAGAGCAAATGCGTCGACCGAGCTTTATTGCCTCGCTCTGCGTTGTCGTAACGAAGAAGGCGCGACTTGCCCCTTCACCCTTAACCTGCCAATTGCCATCCGAACGCTTCGTAATGTGCTGATTTCTACCTTTCATAATCACCTCGCCTTCAACTCTGAATTTACCGATGTGTCTACAGCATGAGATATGTGACAGAAGCCCTCGTGCCGTTTTTTCAAAAGTGTAAGCACTGGCGCGGACAAAAAACGAAGCGCACACAGCAGGACCGTTGACCCACCTGGCTTTCTGGTCGCCCCGCACACCCAGGCGAAAGAGCTTTGGGACACTGAAGTTCGCACCCAAAGAGGCGTACATTGGTAAGCTGACGGACGAACGCCTCTATATAAACGCAGCCAGCTACTACCATGATCTACCCGGCGAGCAGGATGATTCATTGGAAGCGTCTTTAGCGTACGGGACGGGTATCTACGCCAGCTGGCTCTTGCCGTTTTCCGCATGTTCACGGTGCGAGAGAGCGACATCGTTGACAGCACATAACATTCCCCGCACGGCAACGTCTTTTACGGTGCCTCAAATCTAAGCTCAACCGCCGAGGCATTCCAGGGCATCCCGCGTAACCCTATTAACAAAACGCCTAAATACACATCATTACACTCATGAAAAAAGGGCAACACTCTCTTGTCGAAAGCGTCACCCTTAAAGCTCCCGTAGAGCTTTTGTATCACAGGACAATATCCTACACCATCTCAATGAGATGAAAGGACACATCTAGGCCTGTCGGGTAAAAGCGTGGGCAGGCCACGAATGAACGAGACGACAGCAGGACTAACGATCACCGCAATCAAAAGAGCCCAAATAATGCAGCGCACCCTTCACTCGCGGAGCATTAGGGTCTTCACCCAAGAAATTGACGCTATAAGAAGGAGCTCCAACATAGACATGAGTCTTACCGGTCTCGCAGCAGAACAAAATATCGCCAGCGCTGTTCTGTGTCAAAGTGTTGTAATTCGAGTAATAATCAAGCTCGTCTGACGGGGCTTCTCCTACAACAATCAACCGAGGCTCCAACTTATCCAGCCATGTCTTAGGGACGCGACCGGACTTCCGTCCATGATGCGGCGCAAAAAGAATGTCCACAGGCGAAAGCGCAATGTCATCTTCGATCGCCTCCATGTAGTCATTCTCCATGTCACCAAGCCAAAGCGCACGGACCCCTTCATCAAGAGAGTAGACAATCGCAGGACTAATATTATTGGGTTTATCAGAGCTTTCGGCATCCCGCAAAGCATCCCGGAAGGTCTCATTATTCACATCGGGCCAGAGGACGCTAATCCCAGCAGAACCGCGCTCACCATCAGAAACGTTCATCCATTTGCGCTTACACCCCTTGTATATTTTGTAAGCGCACGACGACTCCTTCAGATCTTTATACTTTTTGAAACTCTCAGTCTCCGTGGACTTGGAGACATTATTGTCAACGTAATAGAAATTCTTAATAAGCCCGAGCTCATCAAGATACTCAATACCCTGAATATGATCTTGGTCCGGATGCGTACTGATAAAACGAACGACGCCCTTTTTCCCTGCAAGGTTTTTGACCTCATCAAGGATTTCCGACTTACGCTCATCGGTAATATTACAGTCAATCATGCTGAAGTTATCAGTATTGTGATTGATATAAAACATGTCGCCGTTATCAACGGACAGAGACTTAATCTCGCTCATGGTTATCACACTCCTCAAGATTGAAGTTGATTCGTTTTTCTACATACCGTTCCTGCTTGATCCAGGAGGCAACAAATAAGGCGATAAAAGAGCACAGCGCCGCTGGAAGCCGATGAGATTCCGGCAACAATGATGCAAGCAGAATAATTACGAGCAGGACACCGGCCCCCGCCAGGCTGCGATACATATTTGAAATCATTAAGAGCTGCCCGACCTTTGGATCGCGTTTCTGAGCATATGCAAAGGCAGAATAGTCCCGCTTTCCGGTCGGTTGTAGTTTGCGGACCAACGGTTCAATGCAAAGAGAGCCAATCCGCGACGCAATAAGACCGAGAACATAACTCATCACAAATAGTGCCAGCCAGTTAGAGCAGTCGATACAACTGCCCAACGGCATCTGACTGACGGAATATGTTACGAGTGCACCCGGTAAGAGCACATTGAACAGATCGTAAGCAGAGATTTTTCCAAGCAAATCATCTAGATAGTTATTGGCCAATAATTACGCACCTCCAAGAATCCAAAAGCCATCCTTCGCATTTTTTACAAACTAACCCACCCCGCCACGCAAGTGTCAGGTTCTTGAAGAAGAACTATTTGGAAATGATTTGAACAAACGGGGGCGCATACTGCTGTTGACCAATAAGCGCACACGCCCCTAAAGAAATTTAATGGACCATCAATATGGCCTCGATTTTGACAACTATTCCATCCGACTCCTTCCGAACGATTAGGTTGTAATGGGGAAACGACGCTTCTCGTTGTTTCAATTGTAGCCCTTCGCCAGTTCCATATCCTGTTTTCTTTTTTGATGATGAGCACAAGATGTTGTGTTTTAACAGGTAAACGCAGCTAAAATAATGCGGAACTTATTCACGCGAAATTACGAGTCAGCTCATCCCCTTGTAGACAGCACCCTTGACCTGCATGAAAACATAATTAGACTCAATCGCTTTCGCCCGGTACAAAGTCATCCACATCGAATACCTGTTCGAAATTAACAAAAGATTTTGCTTGACCAACATGTTGAGACGCCCGCTTATTGCCCGGTCGTAAGCCGCAATAAACTAGGCAGCAGCCTCGCGGACTTTTCCTGGAAAGTCTCGGTGTCGAGTCTCGAAGAAGCGGAAGACGGCCTCATGTTGAAGCTACCGCATTGCGTATAGTCAACCCAGCACAGGTCAGAGCACCGCCGGGGACTAAAGCGGGCCTGCTCCCCTCCCCAACATTCCCCAGAAAGCTCGCTGATGTTGACTGGGGTTCCCGTAAAATAAACCCCAACAAAATATGTGCGGAGTGCTGGCCTGGAGCTGCCTTCGGACCCTATTGGCTGCTCACCGAGAGGCTCCGCTATGAAACGACCCCTTTACTACCTGCTCTGCGCGATCGCGTGCACGTCCATCGTCGGCGCGACGTTGCCCATGGCGGCCATCGCGGAAGCCATGCAGCCTCAAGAAACCGCCGAGCAGCAGGCGCAAGCCGACGCCACGAACAGCGACGCAGGCAAGGCTGAAGACGGCGCCAACACAAGCACGGCAGCAGATACCGAAGAGGACAGCACCGCAACATCCACCGGCACCAGCGCAGCCAACACGGAAAGCGCCGACGGCACCCCCACCACGCCCGGCACCACCGCCGCAACCACAACCCCCACCCCATCCCTCCGAGCCCGTACCACCCCCGCGCACGCCGCAATCTCCACCACGTCACAAACCGGCTACGCCCACTCCGCCACGGCAACCCAAAACGGCGTCACCTTCACCGTCTCGTGGAACGACGCCCCCGCGGGCACCGCGACGACCTTCCACGTAACCCAGACCAACGGCTCGTCCCAGGCCAAGGCGCGCATGGACGTGCCCACCTATTGGGACGGCGGCAGCCAGGAAAGCGTCTGCGACCCGTCGCGCCCGGCATGGGCCAGCTACTACAGCCTGGGCACCGCGGGCCACGACTTTACCTTTGACTTCACAGCATCGGGCACGTACCGCATCTACTTCTACTTTATGGACAACGACAGAAACGACCCCCAAAACGACAAGGGGATCTACTACCTGCGCACCACGGCAGAGGTGACCGTAAACGACGCCGCCCGCCCAAGCGTCACGCAGATTGTCAACAATGCCGTAACCCAGTGCAGGCAACAGACAAACGGCTCGGAATACGACATGGCGCTTTGGCTCCACGACTGGACGCTCGACCAGCTGGAGTACGACCATGGCCTCAACTGGTGCTCGGCCGAAAGCGGCCTCACGCGCCACCAGGGCACCTGCGAGAGCTACCAGCGCATCTACTCCAAGCTCCTTGACGCCGCGGGCATCGCCAACGGCCGCATCACCGGCAACGGCCACACCTGGAACGCCGCAAAGATCGACGACAAATGGTGCCAGATGGACCTAACCTGGGACGACACCAGCAACAACTGGTACGGAGACCTGGACCAGCGCCATCTGTACTTTGGCCTGACCGACGAGCTCATGGCAATCGCCCACTCCGACCACACGGCAAACTATCAAAAGGCCGACTACGCCTATCGTTCAACCGACCTGTCCAACAATTACTTTGTGCGAAATGGCAAGGCCGATGAATGGGCCGAGAAATATGCCGACCGCATTCAGCAGCACCTGGATGCCAAGGAAGAGGGCTTTTCCATCAATGCAGATAACCAGTCCTTCCCGCCGAGTATCTCGGGGATTCAGAACGGGATTGTTGCTTATGCGATGAATCAGAGGGAGTGGAAGACTGAAACTGACCAAGCATATCTAAAAGCGGCATCAATAGTCACCACACAAACCAGCACTACTTGGATTGCTACGTTCAAATTCACGGCAAAGTTCTTGCAAATCAAACCAGCCGCTACACCGGTTTTGCCCAACGGAATGTATTCCATATACTCATGTCTCGACCAATCAAAAGCCCTAGACGTTCGCATGGAGTCGAAGAACGATAGGGCAAATGTACAGCTATGGCAAGATCACGGCGGCAGGCAGCAAAAGGTCAACCTCCAATTCCAAAATGACGGCACTTATCTAATTACGTTCGTTCATTCAGGAAAAGCGCTGTCTGCTGAATCAAATCGTGATGGATCAAATGTTAGCCAGTCGAATATAGATGGTTCCGATTTACAGAGATGGGTTATCGAACGCATGGGGGCAGGATATACGATTAAAAATAAGGCAGCGAACCAGTGGTTAAATGTTAGAAGAGGCGACATAAGAAACGGCACAAATATTCAAACTTGGTCAAATGGCGGTGTGGCAGAAACAATCTTTAATTTTGTTCCAACTGAGCTCGATGCACTTCCAAACGGTAGGTACGCCATAAAAACCAAACTTGACACAACAAAAACAATCGACATTCGTTTGGCATCCCAACATGATTTTGCAAATGCTCAAATTTGGACTGACTACAACTCCCCAAATCAATCAGTTGATCTCAGAAGACAGAAGGACGGATCATACGCATTTATTTTTGCGCATTCAAAGAAGGCGCTAACAGCAGAAGCTGTCAAAGACGGCGCAAATGTTTCGCAGGCAACATACACCGGTTCAAATCTTCAGCATTGGAAGCTATTAAAACATAATAACGGATTCACCGTACAACTAGCTGGATCAAATGAATACTTAAACGTAAGACTTGCAACGGCGAGAGATGGAGCAAATGTTCAAACTTGGTCAAACGGCGGATCAATGGAGACGCTATTTATATTTGAAATGAGATAGTTATTTCATTATTACGAAACGCATTTTTAGAGTGATGCACACATGATATGACCCGCCGTGACGCAATCGTGGCGGGTCATATTTCACCGATTCAGTAAGAACAAATTAAATCAATGTCAATAATTTTTTATCGTGCAAATTACATCATGGGACGCTCGCCCCATACATGCGGAATTAGCATTGAAAAGCTAATTATAGAATATCCATTTTCTAACAATTATCCCTTGTTGGTCCTTTGATTGCCCAAAGGCCCAACAGGGGATTACGATTGAGCAATGAGACAAACTCGAATAAGAATGCAACTATTTACTAAGAGCTTTCTTGAGTACGTTGATCGCTGACGCAGGCAAAACGGCCCGCAAGGCTTTCTTGGCATAAAATACAACGCCGCGTTCACGTTTCTTGTAGAGTCGCACCACAGTACTCCAGCCGCCATTGGCATATGCGTCAACATACAGCCGCCTATCCTTGGGAAGAACGCTCGGATGACGTAGCTGATCGTTGCCCTTAGCGATGTCGTCAAATTCAACGGGGTACAAGTCCAGAGCGTTGCTTGATTCGATGAACTCCCTACCGCGGTCGTTATTCACCAGCAAGCAGGAAACACCCTTCATCTGATTAAACTTCTCGGCGTCCTTCAGAACGTCAGGCCTGTTTACACCGACACCCCAAAAGTCGCCGATGGTAAGGTCGCCGGCACGAAACCTGCCTGCATAGGGGCACTCATAGCAGCTGTTGCGAAGCGTCTTGAGGTTCAAGAACATGTCATAGTAGAGAGATTTCGACGCAGGAATGGTGACCTCTCTTCCGTCCTCAAGAAGAAGAAGAAGAAGAGAGTGCCCCCAGCCCTCGCGCTTACACCTAAACCGGAAATCGACCACGGGAGACCCAAGCTGTTCGCCATAGTCCTCAACACAGTCCGCGAACATGCGACCGGAGGGGACACCGTGGCAGACAAGGTCAATAGTCGTCAGGCCCTCATAATCGCGCACGAGGAAACCCCTGAGGCCAGCGACCTGGCAAGGCGTTCCGCAAAATAGGACACGCGTCCCCTCGCTCAGGTCCGTCCTGATGTCGGCGAAACAAGATCCGGCGTCACTCTGGACATATTTAGAGTTAAGAAGCGGGCGAAGCTCATCGACGCTCGACGCACGACGATGCCGCACCCGAAGCGAACCCCCCTCGCGCTCATAGGCGGCGCCATATGCAACGCCGCCAGCAGAAATAAACTCACGCGCGACGGCGCCAAAAACACCACCGGAAGCGGACTCCGAAACATCGTCCCTACCGGCGGCGGCATAGAACGGCCCAACGGAATTAGAGCCTATCCCCCGGTTGAGACCGCAAGCCCTAGTGCACGCGCCGCAACCGATGCAGAGATCGCTGTCAATCATAGGAAGAACAAACCCGTCCTTACCCTCGGACATGGCAATGGCGCCTTTCGGGCAAACGGCAGCACACGCCCCGCATCCGCAGCAATGCGTTGGCGACTCAAATAGTGTGGGAACCTCGCCCCTTTTCACAGCAGACATGCAGATATCTCCCTATTTGCAAGCCGAAAGTAGCTTACGCAGAATATCGGCGTTCATATAGACGGAAAAAGCCAGCGCAATTGCAAGGCATGCAATGGTGCTCAGAATGCCCGCGCCGTAGGCCGACAGATAATAGAAAACGAACACGCCCAGAACTGATGCCAAGATCAAAGCCTGCTCGCCTCGATCTTCGGCAAGCTTTGTAAACTTGGCGACTTTAATCCTACGGTACTCATTGACCACAACCATCGCCAAAAGCGTAGCAACCGATGCGCCATAAAGGCCAAAGTGCGGAATCATCACGATGCACAGCACCGCGCAGAGGATAGCGGATACGACTGTGGTGGTTCCCATAATCCCGGTCTCCTTGTGTGCAGTGAAAATACCGCCGTAGAAGCCGGAAATATTGCTAAAGTACGTTGCCAGAAGCAAGATTGGGACATAGAGCAGGCCCTCTCCGAAAGACCCCTTAATCAGCACGCCGTAGACAACAGGCATGAGTGCCGACATGAGTAGCACGACGCTCATCATGAAACGTCGCAAAGCTCGGTACACAGAATTATAGAAAGCCGACTCGTCCTCATCGGAGATAAGGGCTCGAGCCGAGCTCTCCTTCCACGATTGATAGAAAAAGCCATATACCTGGTCCATGACACCGGGGAACTTGTACGACACGGCATACACACCGGCGGCGGAGGCCCCGAGCGTGTTCATGATAATGAGCCTGTCCAGCAGGTTATTGATAGTCCAGGAAACCTTGTTGGGGATGAGCGGAAATGAATACCGTAGAAGGTCGCGAGCGTAGGAAATGGAGAAGGTCGACGGATCGATATAGCGCCAGAGCTTCCGCATGACCATGAACACGAGGGCAACACCGCCCTGAGCAATGACCGTAGCAGAGAGCATGCCAACCACCCCCCAACGAAGAATGGCGATGAAGAGAACGTTGAGCAAGATGGTAAGGGCACTCGCGGTGAAGTTCATAACGGAGTAACCCACGGTATCCCCGAAACCACGTAAGACAGCAGAAGCCATCTGCAGAAGCGCACCGGCAACAACAAGCCCCACAACCCAGCCAGCATTTTCGGGCTTAAAGAGCAGCCATACCAGAATCGCCAAGACCGTAAAGGATACACATCCGGCAAGAAGAACAACGCATGACGCCGTCACAGCTTTAGCCCGACCCTCGTCTGTACGACAGTCGATGAGAAATCGAAACAGCGCTTCGTCCATAAGCAGGGAAACGGCAGGGACGCAAAATAGGGCAATCGTGTTGATGTAGTCAACGGTGCCGTAATCTGCCGTGGAGAGGACGGAGGTATATAGAGGCAGAAGAAGAAACTGCACAAGCTTCGTCGCCATGCCGCCGACGGCAATAATTCCCGTATTTTTAATAAGTCGGCGTGTCTCCCCCATTACGAAAGTGCCTTTCTCAGATATTGCCAAGAATGCTCCCGAAGGCCGCCAAGGGCCAAATCTACCTTGCCCCAGTCAACCGGAGCAATGCCATCGGCGCAAACCAAGGAGACGCAGCGCTCGCTGATCCCCAGGTTATACAGCAAATCCCTCATGCGCGCACCGCTTTTGTCAGTAGCGAAGACTCTGAAGGGCTTATGGAAAAGCACCGAAAACACAGTCGCATGAAAAGAGTTGGTCAGTACGAGTGAGGCATGAGCAATAAGCGAGATGAATTCGCGCGGCCCGATCCCGAATAGGTTGATCGAGTTAGGAATGGGTAGGTCCCTATCCGAAACATACGCGAATCGCACTCCCGAATCGAGCGCCATTCGACAGGCACTTTCGATAAGCTCAGAACAGTCACGCAGTAGATAAAGAAAAGCGTACTCTCCGTCAACGACTGCTTTAACGCTCATGTCCGCATAATCCGAAACACCAAGCAACAGCGTGGGGTCTAAAACAACATCTATGGGTTTATCCACTAGCGGCTGAAATAAAGGAAGCGTTTCCTCCTCACGAACGGAAAGATAATCGAATTTGGACAGAAGAGACGCAACTTTTTCTTGATCGAAATTCTCGGGCTTGAAAGACGTGTGGGCGAGGCTAGGAGCATAGGCGATACGCCGTTTATCTCCCGCAAAAGAGAGAAAGAAGGGCTCGACCACACCGCGAGTACAATCGAGATTCCAAATCTGATCACTACCGCAAATAAAGCAATCGAACTCAGCGGCTAATTCGGCCAAAGCACCTTCTTCATTAGATGAATAAGCCTTATCAGTTAGGGAGAAATAGTCATTTGCGAAAGAGTTAAACGCAGACCACCTAGAGTGAAAAGATTTCCAGTGAGTTAGCGTTCTCAATAGCTTTCTCGGATGACGAACCTGAATTAAGCTGTATTGTTCGTAGTCTAATGCTCTGTAATTTATTATTCTGACTTTATGACCTTCATTTACAAGGGCAGTCCTCAAAGCATAAGCCTGAAGCGCTGATCCGAAATTCAACGCGCCATGGAAAGTAATAATACCGATATTCATCTTCCAACCGTTCTTTAATTACTTCCTCGCTCTTGGTTAACGAGGTTTAATTATTTTTCATTAAAACAGAGGAGCCTAGACTGACTTTCTTGAACTTGCCAGTAAGACAGGCAAGCAAATTAAAAATCACAGGGAAATAAACTGCTAGATAATACTTAACCTTAAGGCCTGCCTTGAGTAACTTGGCATAATGTCTATAACTAACTAGACGTTTTCTCACGATGCGATAGCCATCATCGTCATAAACGCCATGACGAGCAAGCAGCGAGAGAACACCCAGGGAATGACTGGCAAATAGTTCAAACGCCGGCATAACACGCCCCATAGATTCTTCGTTGTCTAGTATGGCGGCATTAACTGCCGTCGCTTCTACGTATTTTGACACAGCTGCAGAGTTGACAGCTGAATCCGAGCGAGTAATCAAATACCGATATAAAGGCTTATCAATAACAGCAATATCTCCAGCCGCGATCCACCAGAGTCTATATAAGAAATCCCTATCTTCAAGCAAAGATAACGACGTATCAAACCTCGTAGAACCAATCACGTCTCTCCTAATTACATGAGCATAGGGATAAAGAAGGTCGCCACATTGCAATGGACCAAGAGACTTATCTTTGCTTACGACGGGTGCTGGAATTTGACCAAGAACGTTACCGCTCTCGTCAACTTGATCAACAGGGAAAACAAGCATACTGGCACGCGTTGAAGCAATGCAGTTTACTAACAATCGTACTGAATCGGATAAAACCGTATCATCGCTGTCGCAGAACCAAATATATTCGCCGTGAGATAATTCAATGCCAGCATTTCGCGCAGCCGAAACACCGGAGTTCTTCTGATGAAGGGCTATAACTCTCTCATCTGCCGATGCATAGTCATCGCAAACGGCAGCAGAGCCGTCAGTCGATCCATCATCGATTAAAATCAACTCAAAAATGGTGCTATTCTGCTCAAGGATAGAGTCTATGCATTTCGGCAAATACTCTTTTGTATTGTAAACGGGGACAATAATAGAAATTAGAGGCATCATTACTTTAAAACCTCCACCAAATGAACGACGAAGCTAGCCAAACTTCTCCAGTTATGCTCCAGAGCGATGGCTAACAAACGATTATCAAATCTCAGTCTCTCCCTACGAGCGCGTGAAAAAACATATTCTTGTGACATGGCCGCAGATATTGATGAGAAATTGGCCTCTTTTTCACGATCATCCGAGTCAGAAAGCTCACTAAGCTTCAGAACATAGAAATACTGATTCGTTTCACCCAAAATAGCCATGGAACGACAAGCATCGCCCCATCTAGCGGCATACTCAGCAAGCCTACGATTGACCTGTACAATATCCTCTAGCTGAGAAGACTTGTAACATGCTGTACTTGCGGATTCATTAGGACGATAGTAGTAGAGAACGTCGTCGAGCTGAGCAAGAGAGGCGCAGGAATCGACAATCGGGAGCAACTGAAGTAAATCCTCGCCGTGCATAAGGCCTTTATACGCCCCATATGTTGCATCAAGATCTATGCAGCTAAGTCGAATGGCTTTGCCACACAGATTATTAAAGCGACCCTTGCAGACAAATTCCTTTACCAGTTCAAACTGAGCCCCATTGTATAAACCCTCAGGCAATTTATCACGGTTAAACCCATTGCCACTAAAATCCTTCTCACGGCTAAACAAAAAGGAAACAATGTCAGCATCGGTTTTTTTGATGGCTTTATCTAAAATTTCAAGTGCATCATAACGAAGGCAGTCGTCCGCATCAAGAAAAACAACGTATTCACCTTTAGCATGTAGAAGCCCTCTTCGTCTTGCAAGAAGAAGACCCTGATTTTCTCCGGTCAGAACAGTGGCGTTATTTGCTCTCAAAGCGAAGTCTTCAACAAGCGATAGCGTCGAATCAGTCGACCCATCATCTATAAGGATAACCTCATAATTATCAAAAGACTGAAGGGACACAGAAGAAAGGCATTCGCTAAGGTAACGCTCGGCATTATATGCAGGAATGATAATAGAAAAACGCATTAGTTAATTCCCAATAAGATTGAGGTGTATGGATATACTTCGTTACCGCCGTTGATCACAATCGTTTGAATAAAGTAAGCAATAAGTAAACAAATCAGAAGTAATGCGCTGAAAGGAATATTCCCTTCGTCTTCTTTTGCAAGCTCTGATCCAAAAAGCGGAAAGAACGAAATTAGATAATAAGAGAACCGCATAAGGCTATCAGCAATAATATTCAGCTGCATCGCCAAGACGCCAACAATCGAAATAATTGCAAATATAGATTCAAAACCGACCGACTTCGCCTTATTCAAGCGTGATCTCCGATTAAATAAATATATCAAAATAGTTCCACAAAGTAACACCAATGAGGAGTAGTTAAGCCTCGTGCCAGAAGCATTGACCTGATAAGAGTAAGAGTCTTTGAGACTCGAGAAAAGCATAATCAAGCGATTTCCAAAGACAAACGCGGAACCAAAAATTAATGCCACAGCTAAAAAAACAGCGAACCCCTGAGCTTTTCCAAAGAAGGCAGCCTTACCACCAATCGAACGAACTGATTGAACAGCTGGCCAATAAAATAGTGCAACAACTGCAGTTTGATGAAACAGAATTGCAGATGCCATCACAACCGAAAGAAATATCAAAGGCTTCCTTTTTTCAATAAATATAAATGCCGGAACGCAAAGCGCCACGGCAATCATTTGCTTCATAGCGTTAAGTGAAATTGGAAACAGCAGAAGCATATATACGGCAACAGCAGCCCAAGAGGAATCCGGATACATTTTTTTTGCAAAGCAACATATCGGAAAAACGGTAAACGCTTGGATTAATCCTAAATAAATCTCAAATGTTCCCAACTTGGCAATAATCCAACTGAGCAAATTAAAGCCAAATGCCGAAAGCGACGAATATTCAGCCAAGAATAATCCCAGACTAGCATTCTTGGCGCTATAAAATGTCCAATAGGCATAGGTCATTACATCGGTTCCAACGGATGTATCTCGAACTGCCGCAAATAAGCAGGGAACAAGCAATGCGGCGACAAATAAACCAATTGAAAGGCAACCGCGTGAACGATCTGATAGAAAGGCTAGTATTACCGGTAATCCTAAAATAGCGAAGTAAATCATTGCATCAGTCCCACGAAACGGCAAATCGAGCAAAAGAACGTAAAGGGAATTCGTCCCAAGCATGAAATGGCTGCGGCAAAACGCTCGCGCTTACGAGCAAAGGGATCTAAAAGAACTGTGGTTCGATATCTTTTGATTACATTCCACAGCTTTTCGGAGTCAACGGAATTTGTGTCAGCTTCACTTGTGGAAAAACAGTTATTAGCCTGCGCGAACACCATCCTGCAAACAGAGAAACAACGAGAGGCCGCGGCTGCTTTTAAATCGGGATACCAATTGCTTATGTCTCGATACAACTGATCAACGATACTAAGTGCAGAATGTCCCTTAATATGCTTATATTCCTGTCGAATAATGCTATCGCCCCTCATGCGATATGCATATAACTCACGGCAATCAACAACTGCTACAGAATCGACCTTATGAATAATTTTATAAATGCTGGCAAGATCCTCGTAATAAAGCCCTTTAGGGAAAGGATCTATGCCCAGTGGCGTCTTTGCGTAAAGGCGCCACTGGGCACCGGTGTCCAGCGCCTGATATAACATCAGACGCTGGACATCGGGCGAAGGCAGAGCCTTCGCAGGCGCCACGGGGCCAAGCGACTTAATCAACGAGCAAGCATCACCGTCATTGAACGATTTACCAAACGGAACAGCAGATATCTGACACCTCGTATCAAGACAGGCGTTTAGAAGGATCTCGATAAAAACGGGAGAAATGTAGTCGTCGCTGTCAACGAAGGAAATCCAATCCCCCCGAGCAATGCGCAGTCCCGCATTACGAGCGTCAGAAAGGCCACCGTTTTCCTTATGCAAAACGGTAGTTCGATCATCTTTCGTCGCAAGAACGTCACAAAGCTCGCCAGATCCATCAGTCGAGCCGTCATCGACGAGAATAATCTCGATGTTTTGATAGCTTTGACGGCAAATGCTATCAAAACACTCCTGCAAATAAGACTTAACGTTATATACCGGCACAATCACCGATACTAAGTTGCTGTTTGGCATCTAATTCCTTGAATAGAGATCTAAGTATTTCTGAGTTAATCGTTTACCTTGCAAGTCAATGTTGTAATCAGCGAAAAGCCCGCTTGAGATAGAAATTCGACTTTCATACGAGAATGGCGAGAGTGAATTGATCTCATTGGCCCACACAGTAGGATTGTCAATCGGCAGGAATTTGCACTCCCCCGTCACGTCCACTTCACGCGTAATCGCATCACTAAGCAGACACGGCAGACCAGACACCTGTGCCTCGACACCGACGAGGCACAGGCCTTCGTAAAGGCTTGGCAGAACGAACGCATCAAAAGCCTGGTACAAACGATTGACATCATTTCTCTGCCCCAAAAACTTAACGTGCTCGGTAAGGCCGCGTTCGTCCACCAAAGCCTTTACGGAGGCCCCGGCTTCGCCGGTGCCGACAAGCAACAGAACAGCATCATCGCGGCGTTTTGCGACCTCAGTAAAAACGTCGATCAAAAACGCATGGTTCTTCTGAGCAGTAAAACGTCCCACATGCCCAATGGCAAACTGGTTGCCAACGAGGCCCAGATCGGCTCGCGCTTGCGCGCGAGCCTCAGCATTGAAGCGGAAGCGGTCCAAATCAATTGCGTTGTATACGACCTCAAAGTGCGCGGCTTTACCAAAAAGCCATTCACCGGCGAATTGACTGCATGCAAATCGGTGTGTTGGATACCGATTCGATTGCGTTTTCAGCACGGCCTTCAGGGCATTCTTGGCATACTCCCCCTTACCACTCGTAGAATGGCTATGGGCGATACGCACGGGGACGCCCGCCTTCTTCGCGGCACGAAGCGGAAAGACCGAAAGCGCGTTGATGTGACTGTGGACAATCTTCCAGCCCTCTTGCTTAAAGAGACGCTGAAGCTCTCGCTGGTATTCAGCTACATGCTGATAAGGCGGAATCTCAAAGACCCTGCCACCGAGCGATTCAATCTCGTCACGGGGAACAAGCGTCGAATCGGAATCAACAAGAAAGTCAAACTGCACTTTACCGCGATCGATGTGGCGATAGTAATTCATAACGACAGCTTCGACGCCGCCGCCAACCATCTTGCCAACAACCTGAGCCACCCTAACCGGTTCAGTCATTTAGCAAGCACCTCCACCGGTAAAGACCTCAACGACCGTGAGGAGAACAATCTTCAGGTCCGTGATTGGGCCGCGCTTGGCGATGTACTCCAAATCACGGCGAACCATCCCGTCGAAGTCGGTGTCGTTGCGGTCTGTGACTTGCCACCATCCGGTGATGCCGGGCTTCACGGCCAGGCGCTGCAGGTCATACTCGGTGTACTGCTCCACCTCGCGCGGCAGCGGCGGGCGCGGGCCCACGACGGACATCTGGCCCAGGAATACGTTGAGGAACTGCGGGAACTCGTCGATGGAGTGCTTGCGGATGAACTTCCCGATCTTGGTGACGCGGGGGTCCTCCCTCATCTTGAACATGGCGCCAGCGATCTCGTTCTGCTCCTTGAGCTCGGCGAGGCGCTCGTCGGCGTCCTTGTACATGGAGCGGTACTTCCACATGCGGAAGGTGGACAGGCTGCCGTCGGGGCGGGTCTGACCCACGCGGATCTGGCTATAGAACGGGCTGCCCTCGCTCTCCAGACGGATGAGCGCCGCCAGCACCAAGCTGGGAATCGCGATTACGACGAGCACAGCACCGCTGAACACGATGTCGAACGTGCGCTTTATGGCCCGGTAGGCCAGGCGCGAGCGATCCCAGTCCATAATGGATTGCATGGCCTTGTAGCGGCCGGCGCCCTCACGCCGGTCCATGGCCTGAGCAATCAGTACCGCCCCCGCGGGCACATTGCTCTCTGTTACTTCTTTAGCAGCCACAATAAAACTTACGTCCCTGTCCCCAGGAACCCCCCATCTATGAATCCAAAATGCGAACGAATTGCCGGCGCAACGTCTCCCTTACGTTTTGCTGGGCACGTCTAACGGAAGCAGCTCCCTAAATGTGGAGTCACCCTCGCCCACGTCTACCAGGCACCAGCGTTTATGACGGTCGATCTTCTTTACACGGGCCTCTTGCCCCACCAAGGGGCCCTGTTCTATGTGCAACACGCCGTCTTCTATGCGCGCAACGCTGTTGCGCACCACGCCGTCGTCGTCCAGCACGCTGCGGTACCAATCCTGCGCATCGTCCGGCATGGGCATGTACGCCCGCTCCCTACTGCCGGCGATGCGGCAGCCAAAGCTCAGTTGGGCCAAAGCCCTATCGAGCGCAGCGGCATCGTGCGTGGCGACAAAGAAATATTCCTTGTACATGGGTTTGGTTTGGAGCGACCAGGCGCCGTCCCGCTTAAACCAGAACTCCTTTTGCATCACAAAAGCGTCCTGCATCAGCTCGTGCGGGATAATGCAGCGAACCTTTTCGCATGTCTCGCGCTCTTTTCCATGGGGGGTGTGGACCAGATACCAGCGGACGCGGCCGTGCTGGCTGTAGGTGGTGGCGCCGTTAAATGCGCCCGGCAGCTGCTCTTGGCGCCGTGCCGTCTGTTCCATGTTCTCGCCCCCTCTTTTTGGCTTTGCGATGCACATAAATGCAGGGGCGTTTAGAACAGGCTTCTCGCTCGCAGCTAGGCGCAGTCGCAAAAGCACAGGTTTTT